>DAICZN010000104.1 GCA_027311105.1 Gallionella sp. | reverse complement strand
CGAGCAGAACGTTCCTGAAGAGCTGGAGTGGGATGGCAAGGACGAAGATTGCCGCCATGCCCTGGCTTTGAGCCTGAACGGCGATGCGATCGGTTGCGGGCGCATGCAGGCGAATGGACATATCGGACGCATGGCAGTATTGCCGCAATGGCGCAAGCAGAAAGTGGGCACGGCCATCATGGAGGCACTGCTCGACGAAGCGCGTTCACGCGGCTACAAGCAGGTGGATGTCGATGCGCAAATCTACGCGATTCCGTTCTATCAAAAATTCGGCTTCGTCGAGCTTGGTAAGGAATTCATGGATGCCGGACTGCCGCACAAGAAAATGAAGTTGAAGTTACTTCCCCGCTAGATATTCCTCGTCGCTGAAATTCATTACTGCCTGGGGCTGGAATACCACAAAGGCGGTGATCATCATGCCGGTGACGAAGCCCTCGGTGATCATGAGGATAGGGGAAGCGACAAGATAGTAGTGCTGAATCTCTCCCCAGGTGTGGCGGCTCAGCAGCAACAGCAGCAGGGTGGTAGCCGTCACGTTCAGTACGATGGTGAGTATGCTGCAGAAGAAACCGTTCCACAGCACGAACAAAAACAGATTTTTCGGCAGGTGGCGTTTGCTGAAGCGCAGCAGCCACTCACTGAACAGCACGGGAAGGGCGACCATCAGCAGACCGTTGATGCCGAGCGTAATGAATCCCGTGTCCATACGCAGCCAGGTGGCCAGCATGACCAGTGTGATGCTGAAGGTGGCGATCTGCCAGCCGAACATCAGCATGAACAATGTAGAACCCAGAATATGGAAGTTGAATCCGGGGCGGATGCCGGCGTTGAATTGCCAGAAAATGAATGCGCCCAATAGCATGCCGACCAGTGCATTCACCATAGTGGCATTATCCAGCAGGGCGCGCCATGGAGCGCGGCGTGCCGCGCGATACAGAAACAAACCAAAGATAAAATTTGCCAGCCACAACCAGTCGCTAGCGAAAAGTTGGGCAGGCAGGTTCACGGCAGCGGATAGGGCAGGGACTGGAACTGCAAACGCGCACCCTTGAGTTCGCCGAGGTGCACAGGAAAGGCATCATGGCTGGCGATCTGGATGACGGCCAGCAAGTCATAACCGCCGCCGGGTGCGGCTTGCACGTTGACCACAGTGCCGCAACTCTGGCCTTCCATCTCCATGCTGAACAATTCACTGCCCGCTTGCGGCGCCGCCTCGCTTTCGACATGCGCCAGATACATGCGGCGTTTATTTTTACCCAGATACTGCATGCGTGCCACGATTTCCTGCCCCGGATAGCAGCCTTTCTTGAAATTCACCGCGCCGATGAGATCGAGGTTTGCCATTTGCGGCACGAATGCTTCCTGTGTCTGCGGCAGGATGACAGGTATGCCCGCGCGGATGTTGAGCCAGTCCCAGCACGAGGATCCGACTGGTTTTGCATCTGTGCCGAGCCGTTGCCACAGTGCAGGTGCGCGCTGTGGTGTGGTATTGAGCTGGAAGCGATCTGCACCGAGGCGAATCAGACCGGTGTCTTCGTGATACACAATGTCGAGCGGGTTCGGGGGCAGGACAGGGAAATGCTGTTGCAATAGGCTTGCGACATTCGCGCCGGAAAGCCCGAGGCAAACGATGTCGTCGCTCGCGTTTTCGATCTTCACTTTGGCGCGCAGCACGAACATGGATAGCTTCTTCTGGATCGGCGCGAGCAGGCTTTGCGGCAGGTGCAGGGGAAGTATTCCGTCTCGTTGCGCCAAATCAGGAAAGTCGCCAGCGCGCGGCCTTTCGCCGTGTTGAGGCTGCTGGGCAGCGCGTGTTGCGGGGTGAGCGCATTCACGTCGCTGCTGAACAGGTTATGCAGGAAGCCTTTGGCTTCCTCGCCGGAAACCTTGATGATGCCGAACTGCGACAAGTCGCACATCACAGAGCCATCGCGAGTGGAGATGCGCTCGGCGTCGGCGTCGCCGAAATGCTGTACCACACCGTCTTGTATTTGTGCGCCTTGCGCCGCCAGGAAATTCTGCCAATCTGGGTTCATTTTTCAAATATCCGTTTGCATTCCAAGCTCAATCTTACCGCGAAGACAGACCTTTCGGCTAAACTCTTGCGCCATGAGATATGTGCTTCCTGCTTTGTTGTGTCTATTGCTTGCTGCCTGCGATGGCGGGCTGTGGAACGACCCCTATCCCGCGGCGGACGACGGCAAGTCCATTCTCTATACCGCGTTCACCGAACGCCCGAAACATCTCGATCCGGCGCAGGCCTACAGCGAAAACGAATACGAGTTCCTGGCCCACATCTATTCGCCCCC
>DAICZN010000093.1 GCA_027311105.1 Gallionella sp. | reverse complement strand
TCGCTGAGTTTGGCGTGGATCGCGTCGTATTCGGCCTGGCTGGTGATGCTGAGCTGTTCGATTTTCTTGCCCTGATACTGGAACAGCTTGGCGGTGAACGGCAGGTGATCCTTGTTCGTGTCGAGATGCACGCTCCAGTATTCCTGGCTCTTGAACGCCTCGATTTCCAGTTCGCGCTCGACGATCATGCGCAGCGCCGGACTTTGCACGCGCCCCGCCGAAAGTCCCGGGCGAATCTTGCGCCACAGCAGGGGCGACAGATTGAAGCCGACCAGATAATCAAGTGCGCGTCGCGCCTGCTGTGCATTCACCAGCGGCTGGGAAATTTCGCGGGGGTTGGCGACCGCTTCGCGCACTGCAGACTGGGTGATCTCGTAGAACACCACGCGCCGCATGTCCTTGTTCTTCATGCCGCGCTTGGCCTTGAGCAATTCGGAAATATGCCAGGCGATCGCCTCGCCTTCACGGTCCGGGTCGGGCGCCAGATAGATGTGATCTGCCGTGGCGGCGGCCTTGGCGATCGCATCCATATGCTTGCTGTTGCGCGCGATGGTTTCGTATTTCATCGCAAAATCGTGGTCGGGATCGACTGCGCCGGTTTTGGGAACCAGGTCGCGCACGTGCCCATACGAGGCAAGGATCGTGAAATCCTTGCCCAGATATTTTTGCAGCGTTTTGGCTTTTGCCGGAGATTCGACGATCAGTAGATTGGTTGCCATGCGTCTGGTATCGGGTTCAATGGAGTTGCGCTGAATGCAGCGGAGTGAGCAGTTCTTCGACCAGCAGCGGGTCAAGGTCCTGATGGCGGTTCCACAGCACCATCAGCATGATCAGCTTCAGCTTGTCCAGTCCGAGATTTTTCTGTTTCAGGGCAACCGAGCGGTCTATGGTCATTTCACGTTCGATCGCGGAAATCAGGTGCTGCTGCTCGGCAAACAGCAGGAACTGGCGCGCTTCATCGCAGATGAATTGCAATTCCAACTCGGCGAAATGACGCTGCCCGGTATGCTCGAGGCTTGCGGGATAGCTGTCGGGATTTTGCTCCTGCAACGCGGACAACCAGGTCAACGCTTCGCTGATCTCATCGCCTTCAAAACCGGCGGCTGATAGTTTGCGCGATAGCTTGTCCGGCTCGGGATAACTGCCCGCATCAAAATAACTTTCAAACAAGTAGATCAGAATTTCAAACATGGTTTGCGCAGTGAGTTAATGAATTCGTTGATACAGGTTGCCGGGTAACACACAGATGAGGCCGCCGAGTTCGAGTGACAACAGCATGGCGGATAGCTCGGCTACCGTCAAGCCGCTGCGCACCCTGAGCGTATCCAGATCCACCGGATCGAAGCCGATGTGTTCGAGCAACACGGAGTCCCGCCCTCCTGAATCAGTGTCTCCCGGGCCCGACGGTTGTGCATGGGAGTGAAGCGAACCACCCAGCTCTTCAAGAATATCCTGAGCCGTCTCGACGAGTTTTGCCCCCTGCTTGAGCAAAGCGTGGCAGCCTTTGCTTTGCGGTGCGTGTATCGAACCGGGAATGGCGAACACGTCCCTGCCCTGTTCCAGAGCCAGTCGTGCAGTAATCAGCGAACCGCTTTGCAGCGAGGCTTCCACCACCAGACAACCGAGACTCATGCCGCTGATCAGGCGGTTGCGGCGCGGAAAATTTGCGGCCAAGGGCGGGGTGCCGAGCGGGAATTCCGAGACCAGCGCTCCTTGCTGCGCGAGCGCGTGAGCGAGATCGCGATTGGCAGAGGGATAGACTTTATCCAGCCCCGTGCCGACTACTGCAATGCTGCCACCCTGCCCGCGCAGGGCGCCCCGGTGCGCGGCGGCATCAATGCCGTGCGCCATGCCGCTGATGATGCACAGTCCGGAATCACTCAGTGATCTGGAAAGGGCCTCGGCGTTGTTGACGCCTTGCGGCGTTGCATTGCGGCTCCCGACCACGGCCAGGGCGGGCCGGTTGAGCAGGCCCGGCAGCCCTTTCACATATAATAACAAGGGTGGATCGGGAATATTCAGCAGTGCCTGGGGGTAGTTGCTGTCGGCAAGGGTAATGATGTGATTGTTGGGATCTTCCAGCCAGGCAATGGCAGGGGCAGCAATATCTTCCTGTATGACCTTGCTGATTTCTGCGGCGATGTCGGGCTTGACGACAGCCTTGAGCGAGCTGGTGGTTGCCTCAAAGATCGCCGCCGGGGAACCGAATTCCATTAACAGGCGCCGCGCGCTTTCACCGCCCAAGCCTCGAGTCAGGCTCAGTGCCAGCCAGGGCTTGAGCGAACCTGCGTCTGTCATCGGTTTATGGGGTGTTGGCGTGATCCAGAAGTTGCACCGGCAGTTTAGTCTGCATCACCAGGCCATATGAAACTTTGTGGAAAACACGGAACACGAACACCAGGCCATAACGCTCATCCGGTAGCGTGTATCGTTTGCCCCCACTTTTAATCTCTTCGCCTTTGCGATATAGCGCCAGCACATTGCCGTTTGCCAGCCCGTCACGCTGGCCTTTGCTCAAGGCGACGATGGAGTTCTGCCCGCCCTGCGATACACCGCCATATATTGAAATGACACTCGCGGAAATATTGCTTTCAGGTGCGCGGGGCAGATAGGTATTTTCGGCCTCGAAGGAAGGCTGTACCAGAAGGTCACCCGCGCTGATTTCTTCGACTGCGTGGTGTATCCTGATGGTGCTGGTGTCGGCAAAGCGGGTTACTTCCGCGTTGCCCAGAAAAATGGCCTCAATACCCAGCACTTCGTTGGTTTCCGGATCGACAAAAGTTTTGCCCGGACGGTAAATCTGCCACTGGTCACCCTTGCCTGGAGGTACGCCTTTGGCAAAAGCGACGTCATCGTTGCCGAGTACCACTCGGCCTTCCCGGGCGCCTATCAATACAGGAGCATCCTTCAGCGTGCCAGTCTCAATGACAAGGGGTTGTGACAGAAACGGGCCGATAACGCTGAAGGGTATGCTCCGGATGGCATCATGAGTGCTTGGGATTTCACGCACTTCGGGTGACAATCTGACTATGCTTTCGGTTTCATCCACACCGCTGGCAGGCGTGTTTACGATTCCGCTGGCAGCAGCATTGGCACTTTCTTCAATGCGCAATGTGCCGCTGTTGCGATCGAGAAAGATCACGTCACCGGGATAGATCCAGTGGGGGTTTTTGATGCTGTCCTTGTTCAGGCCCCAGATATGAGGCCATTTCCACGGATCCTTGAAGAATTTTCCTGAGATGTCCCACAAGTTGTCGCCTTTGACTACGATGTGCCGATCCGGTGCATCTTTGCGAATATCCAAAAGCATATCCGGAGGAAGTGCCTGCTCGGCAGCAAAGGCCAGGACAGGCAATAAAAGGCAAATCAGCGATATAATCTTGCGCATGGAAACTCCGGCAGAGTCAAAGTTGAAGGCACGCAAAGTTGCCGCGCTTCGTTAAATTCTGCATCCAGTCTACCAAATTAGCAAGCATTTACGGACCACACATGGCGATACTGAAAATTTTGCAATATCCCGACGAGCGTCTGCACAAAATCGCAAAGGCGGTTGTGCGCGTTGATGAAACCACCCGCAAGCTGGTGCGGAATATGGCCGAGACCATGTACTCGGCGCCCGGGGTGGGTCTGGCGGCGACCCAGGTTGATGTGCATGAACGTATCATCGTGGTGGATGTTTCCGAGACGCACGACCAGCTGAAGGTGTTCATCAATCCTGAAATCATCGCCAGCAGCGGGGTAAGCCAGTGTGAGGAAGGTTGCCTGTCGGTGCCGGGTATCTATGAAACGGTGAACCGCGCGGAACGTATCACCGTGCGCGCCGTTAACGAGAACGGCGCAACTTTTACGCTGAACGCCGAAGGGCTGCTGGCGGTATGTATCCAGCATGAAATGGATCATTTGATTGGCAGGGTATTTGTCGAGTACCTGTCGCCGCTCAAGCAAACCCGGATTCGCGCAAAACTTAAAAAACGTTTACGCGAGACCATGTAATTGAGGTTGCTTGCGCGATGGAAGAAAGTGCTGTCCGCGAAAGACACGAAAAGCACGAGCCATCACAAGGCACGTTTCTTACCCGGATATTCCCGGCACGTTTCAAACTGCAAACCTTGCGTCCGGCAACACGCCACATCAAATTCATTCCGCCATCTATAATTCCGCGCCTTTCGTGTCTTTCGCGGACAATGCGTAACGCCGGATAAATCATTATGAAAATCATTTTTGCAGGTACGCCGCATTTCGCGGCCAGCGCGCTGGCAGCGCTGCTCGGGGAGCATCAGGTGGTCGCGGTGCTGACCCAGCCTGATCGCCCTGCCGGGCGCGGTTTGCATCTGACCCCCAGCCCGGTGAAGCAGCTCGCGCAACAACACGGCTTGCGGATTTTGCAGCCGGCCACGCTAAAAGCGGCCGAGACGCAGCACTTGATCGGCTCACTGGATGCCGATGTGATGGTGGTTGCGGCATATGGATTGATTTTACCCAAGGCGGTGCTGCAGCTGCCGCGATTCGGCTGCTTGAATATCCACGCCTCCCTGTTGCCGCGCTGGCGCGGTGCGGCACCGATACAGCGCGCCATTCTGGCGGGTGATAATGAGAGCGGCATCACCATCATGCAGATGGACGAAGGATTGGACACCGGGGATATATTGTTGAGCAATTCCTGCCGGATTGAGCCGGGCGATACGGCGCAGACCCTGCATGACAAGCTGGCCGGGCTGGGTGCAACAAGTATCCTTGAGGCCTTGCGCCTGCTGCAGGAATCGGGGTTGGAAGGAATGCCTAACCGGTTGATCCCGGTAAAGCAGGATAATGGCGCTGCATGTTACGCCGCCAAGCTGACCAAGAGTGAAGCGCAGATAAACTGGCGGGAGGATGCACGACAAATCGAACGCGCAGTGCGGGCCTTTAATCCTTTTCCGGTGTGCCATGCCAGCATCAATGGCACGATGATAAAAATCTGGCAGGCCGGGTTATGCGCCGATCAGCAGGGTGAGCCGGGCAAGGTGCTGGCCGCGGACAAGCACGGCATCACGGTGGCGTGCGGGGCGGGCGCATTGCGCCTGGAGGTGCTGCAACGCCCGGGCGCCAAGGCGCAGCCTGCCGCGCAGTTTCTGCAGGCGTTGCCGGTCAAGCCTGGCGACCAGTTCGCGGACAGCTAGATGCACAACATACAACTCGCCGCCGGCCAGATCGTCCAGCAAGTGCTGTTGGACGGGCGCAACCTGAACCAGGTGCTGGATGAGTCACTGGGCAGGAAGGCAGTCTGGTCACCGGCGCAGCGCGCCGCCCTGCAGGATTTGAGTTACGGAACCCTGCGCTTCTACGGGCAACTGGACGCGCTGTTGCGTGCATTGCTGCACAAGCCGTTATCGGACCGGCGCATCTATTATGTGCTGCTGGTGGCGCTGTACCAGTTGCAATACAGCAAGGCTGCGCAGCATGCCGTGGTCGATCATGCGGTGCGCTCCGCGCAGATGCTGAATGCAAAAGCGAGCGGACTGGTCAACGCAATCCTGCGCAATTTTTTGCGCAGCCAGGCTGCTTTGCTGGAACAGGCGGCTCAGCATGCCGAAGGAAAATTCAGCTATCCGCAATGGTGGATAGATGAACTGCAGGCGCAGTATGGCGAACGAAGCGCGGCAGTGCTGGAAGCCGGCAACCAGCACCCGCCGATGACCCTGCGCGTCAATCATCGGCGCAATACGACAGCGGAGTATCTGGCGCTGTTGAACCGGCATGATCTGTCGGCACGGCTGATTGAGCCTGATGCGCTGCAACTGGACAAGCCGCTGCCGGTGGACAGGCTGCCGGGGTTCTTTGAAGGACTGGTTTCGGTGCAGGATGCTGGTGCGCAATACGCCGCACTTTTACTGGATGCCCGCGACGGCATGCGTGTATTGGATGCATGTGCGGCACCCGGAGGCAAGACTGCACACATTCTGGAACGCGCAGCAGCCCAAGTGGTGGCATTGGACAACGACGCAAAACGCCTGCAGCGTGTCGGGGAGAACCTGCAACGCCTGGGTCTGGGCGCGCAACTTGTGGCCGGGGACGCGGCCGAGCCGGGCGAGTGGTGGGATGGCGTGTCGTTCGATCGCATTCTTGCCGATGTGCCGTGCTCGGCTTCAGGAGTGGTGCGCCGCCATCCCGACATCAAGTGGCTGCGCCGCCGCACGGATATTGCCGGTTTCGCCGCACAGCAGCTGCACATTCTGCGTGCTTTGTGGCGTTTGCTGGCACAAGACGGTAAATTGCTCTATGCCACCTGCTCTGTTTTTCATCAGGAAAACGAACAAGTCGTTGCGGCGTTTCTGGAGCAGCAGCCAGACGCGCAGCGGCTGCCGGTTTTCCTGGACTGTGCCACCGGGGGCCGGTTGTTGCCCGATGACCAGCACGACGGATTCTTTTATGCATTGCTGCAGAAAATTTCTTAGCGCATTGCTGGGCGTCACCCTGCTCGCCGGGTTGTGCGCCGCAACAGCCCATGCAGAAGGCATTTTCGTGAACAAGGCCGAAGTGCGGTTAAGCGGGGACGGTTACCACTTGTCCGCCGTTTATGACATCGGCCTGAATCATGAGGTGCAACTGGCGTTGTCACGCGGCATCCCGCTTTATTTTGTCGGCGAGTTTTCGCTTACAAGCTCCAGATGGGAATGGCTGGATACCGTGCAGCAAACGATGTCCCGCGGTGTCCAGCGCATTTTTGTAAACAAGCCGACAACCACGCACTGGTCCTGGCTGGACAAGGAAATTTTCAAAAGCGAACAGTCCACCAAACTTTCCTACAATGTGCTGACACAGCGGTACCGGATATCGCGCGGAACACTGTTCCAGAATTTTGCGAGCCTGGAAGAGGCTTTAAATATGTTGTCCAGGCAGGGCTCGGCAGCCATTCCTGCAGATTTGATGAACAAGAATGGCAAATATATGGCGGCGGTCCGATTGCGGCTGGACATAACGCAGTTGCCCAAGCCTCTGCAGGTAAATGTGCTGACCAGCAGTGACTGGAGTCTTGATTCCTCCTGGTATCGCTGGATGGTCAATCCGGCGGAAATTATCATGCACAGCGAAAGCGTGCCGGAGACGCTGCGGTGAGCTACCTGATCCTGTTCAGCGTCGTGGTTGGCGGGGTGCTGTTGTATCTGCTGTCCAGCAGTGGCGCCAATACCGAGGTGTTTTCCGTCAACTATTATGGCCTGCTTGGCTTAACCGGCATGCTCGCGTTGAGTTTGACGGGTTTGGTGGGCTACCAGCTCTGGCGTTTGCGTATCAAGCTCAGGAACCAGGTGTTCGGCGCCAAACTTACCCTGCGCCTGGTGGTTTTTTTCACCCTGATTGCGGTGTTGCCCGGCATCCTGATCTATGCGGTGTCAGTGCAGTTCCTGGACAAGAGTATCGAATCGTGGTTTGACGTGCGCGTTGAGAAGGCTCTGGAGGGCGGGCTCAATCTTGGCAGAAGCGCCCTTGATAACAGCATGAACGAGCTTGCCAAAAAGGCTCAATTTACCGCCCTGCTGCTGGCGGAAAAATCCCCTGGCCAATATCAGGCGGCCCTGGCCCAGTTGGTGGATGAAGCGGTGGCACAGGAGGCGTCGCTTTTCAGCACCGACGGGGCACTTGTCGCGTCTTCCGCATACGGCAGCGCGCGATTGCCGGAAATGCCAGGCGAAGATTTGATACGGATGGCGCTGGACAAGGGCAAATATGCAGTGATTGATACCCTGCCGGACAGGGGGCTGGCATTGCGCGCGCTGGTAATAGTGAACTCAAACCGCCAGCCGGGTACGCGATATGTGCTGCAATTCATCCAGCCGGTGCCCCGTAAGATCGTGGCGGATGCCGACACGGTGCAGACGGTGTACCGCGATTACCAGGAGTTGACACTGTCCCGTCTCGGATTGAAGAGGCTGTATGCGATCACTTTGACGCTGTCGTTTCTGGTTGTGCTTCTGACGGCGGTATCGACAGCTTTTTTTCTCAGTGAAAGGCTGGGCTCTTCACTGGAAGCGCTGGCGGATGGCGCGCGCGCGGTGGCTCAGGGCGATTTCACCGGGCAGTATCCCATACGCAGCAGTGACGAATTGGGTGCGTTGACCGGCTTGTTCAATCAGATGATCAGACACTTGTTTGAGGCAAAACGGGCCAGCGAACAACAGCAGCGCGAAGTGGAAAGCGCCAAGGTGTACCTGGAGAGCGTATTGACGCATTTGTCTTCGGGGGTGCTGGCACTCGACGATGAAATGCGTTTGCGCTCGGTGAATACCAGCGCTGCGCAAATCCTCGGGGCCCCGCTGCAGGAAATGGAACGCATGTCATTGGGCCAAATCGCCGAAAAACACAGTCTGCTTCGTTCATTCTGTCATACGGTCATGGCAGCCATAAATGCCACGGGGGCGGGGGAATGGCAACGGCAGATAGAACGCCTGAGCAGGAACGGCACGCAGATTTTGCTGTTGCGCGGGACGCGTCTTCCGCAAGGGGGCGAGGCGGGCTATGTGGTGGTATTCGACGACATCAGCCAATTGTTGCAGGCGGAGCGGCAGGCTGCATGGGGTGAAGTGGCACGCCGTCTGGCGCACGAAATAAAAAATCCCCTTACCCCGATACAACTCTCGGCGGAACGCCTGGAGCACAAGCTTAGCGACAAGCTCGGCGAGGCTGACGAAAAACTGTTGCGGCGCGCCACGCAAACCATAGTCAGCCAGGTCGCCGCGATGAAAAACATGGTAAGCGACTTCGCCAATTATGCGCGCGGCCCGGCAGTGAAATTGTCGCGGCTGGATGTGCACACATTGATCAGGGAAGTGCTCGATTTGTACGACGCGAACACCATTTCCATAGTGCAGAAGCTGGAAGCAACGCGGAGCGAGGTGAACGGGGATGCGACCCGCCTGCGCCAAATCATGCACAATTTGTTGCAGAACGCGCAAGATGCCTTGCATGGTGCCGGCCATCCGCAAATAACGCTGCACACAGAAACGCAAAACGGCCAGATTCATCTTGGTGTGGAAGATAACGGCCCAGGTTTTACCGATATTGTTTTAGCGCGGGCTTTTGAGCCATACATGACCACCAAGTCCAAGGGTACCGGCCTGGGGTTGGCCATCGTGAAAAAGATCGTTGAAGAGCATGGTGGCCGTATCACCCTTGAAAATATCGTGAACGGCGGCGCGCGAGTAAATATAGTGTTGCCGCTGATCGAGGAGACGTGATGGAAAGCAAACGGATTTTGGTGGTGGATGATGAAATCGGCATCCGCGAATTGTTGTCGGAAATCCTGTTCGATGAAGGTTATCAGGTGCATATGGCCGAAAATGCGGAACAGGCCCGCGCCTATCGGAATGAAAGCGAGCCGGATCTGGTGTTGCTCGATATCTGGATGCCTGATACCGACGGTATAACGCTGCTCAGGGAATGGGTTGAACAGGATTTGCTGACCATGCCGGTGGTGATGATGTCCGGTCACGGCACGATAGAAACAGCTGTCGAGGCGACACGCATCGGTGCGGTGGACTTTCTGGAAAAACCAATAGCATTGCAAAAGCTGCTCGGCACCATAGCCAGGGCAATCAAAGGATATGAACCAAAATTGCAATCAAGCGTAATGCAAAACCAGGAAGCGGCCATGAATATCGGCACTCAGGATGCCGTGAATGTCGGCGCGCAGGAAGCGGGCGGACAAATGCTGCAAGTTTCTTTTCCGCTGGATCTGCCGTTGCGCGAAGCGCGTGAACACTTCGACCTTATTTACTTTGACTACCATTTGCGCAAAGAAGTCGGTAATGTCGCGCGGGTAGCAGACAGGGTTGGTCTGGAACGTACCCATCTATACCGCAAACTCAAGCAACTGGGCATTAAGTTCGTCAAAAAAGGCGGTCCGGACGAACCTCATCAGTAGGCACCCCCGGTGCGGTGGTTGCCCTAATCGAGGGGCTGCGGCATAATTAACGACTCAAACGAATTCAGCGGGCCTCTGTCTAGCTTGTTTTGCGGGATTTGAAGCGCAAGGAATAGCGCATGAGCGATGCTATTGCTCACCCAAAGCCGATTGACAGGGACTCACTTCATACAACCAATCCCGCAAGGATGTTCAGGAGATTACAGGAAATGGCCGCAACGCGAAATATTACCCCACCCAAATTCAATGATATAACCGGAGCGATCCGCATGCTGGCGGTGGATGCCGTGCAAAAGGCCAATTCCGGCCATCCCGGTGCGCCCATGGGCATGGCGGAAATCGCCGATGTGCTGTGGAACCGTCATTTGCGCCACAACCCCGGCAATCCCAAATGGCCCGATCGTGACCGCTTTGTTCTGTCGAACGGCCACGGCTCCATGCTGATCTATGCGCTGCTGCACTTGTCCGGCTACGACCTGCCCATGGACGAGTTGAAGCGTTTCCGCCAATTGCATTCCAAGACTCCTGGCCATCCTGAATACGGTTACACCGCCGGGGTGGAAACCACCACCGGCCCGCTCGGTCAGGGCATCACCAATGCGGTGGGCATGGCGATGGCGGAAAAACTGCTGGCGGCGGAATTCAACAAGCCCGGCCACGAGATCGTCAATCACCACACCTACGTGTTCATGGGCGACGGTTGCATGATGGAAGGCATTTCCCACGAATCCTGCGCGCTGGCCGGTACCTGGGGTCTGGGCAAGCTGATCGCGTTCTGGGACGACAACAACATCTCCATCGACGGCCATGTGGACGGCTGGTTCACCGACGACACCGCCAAGCGTTTCGAAGCTTACGGCTGGCATGTCATCGCCGACGTGCAGGGACACGATCCCGAGGCGCTGGATGCGGCGATCAGGGCCGGCAAGGCCGTGACCGACAAACCCACCCTGATCTGTTGCAAGACCATCATCGGTATGGGCTCACCCAACAAGGCCGACTCGCATGACGTGCACGGCGCCGCGCTGGGCGATGCCGAAGTGGCTGCAACACGCGAATATATCGGCTGGAAATATCCGCCTTTCGAAATCCCCAAGCACGTTTACGAGGCATGGGATGCACGAACCAGGGGTGCGGGCCAGGAAAAGCTGTGGAATAACAAATTTGCCGAATACAGGGCAGCCTTCCCCAAGGAAGCGGCGGAATTCGAACGCCGCGCCAAGGGTGACTTGCCCGCCAACTGGGCAGAACATGCCGCCAGGGCGATTGCGCAAATCAACGAAAAGGCCGAAACCATCGCAACACGCAAGGCTTCGCAAAACGCCATCAATGCACTGGTTCCTGCGCTCCCGGAGTTCCTTGGCGGCTCGGCCGACCTGACCGGTTCCAACCTGACCAACTGGACCGGCTGCAAACATGTCCGCGGCAAGGCGACCGGCAACTACATCAGCTACGGCGTGCGTGAATTCGGCATGTCCGCGATCATGAACGGCATGGCATTGCACGGCGGTTTGCTGCCTTTCGGCGCGACCTTCCTGATGTTCTCCGAATATGCGCGCAATGCGTTGCGCATGGCCGCGCTGATGAAGCAGCGCGTGATTTTCGTGTTTACCCATGACTCCATCGGTCTGGGCGAAGACGGCCCTACCCATCAACCGGTCGAGCAAACCGCCACGCTGCGCTACATTCCCAACATGGAAGTATGGCGCCCGTGCGATACCGTCGAATCGGTGGTGTCCTGGATTGCGGCGGTGGAGCGCAAGGACGGCCCCAGCAGTCTGATTTTCAGCCGCCAGAACCTGGCATTCCAGAAGCGCGATGCGGTGCAGATCGCGAACATCCGCAAGGGTGCTTACGTGTTGTCCGAAGCAGCCGGCGGCAAGCCGCAAGCGGTGATCATCGCAACCGGTTCTGAGGTGGGACTGGCGATGGATGCGCAAAAGACCCTGGCAGGCGCGGGAATAAATGTGCGCGTGGTATCTGTGCCTTCCACCAACGTGTTCGACAAACAGGACCAGGCATACAGGGACAGCGTGTTGCCCAGGGGCATAAAGCGCGTGGCGGTCGAAGCGGGCGTCACCGGCGGCTGGTACAAATATGTCGGTCTGGACGGTGCAATTGTGGGTATGGATAGCTTCGGTGAATCCGCCCCCGCACCCGAGCTGTTCAAGCACTTTGGATTTACCGCGGAGAATGTGGTGAAGGCCGTGAAAAGCGTGCTGTAAATTTTTACATAATTACAAGGGAGAGTGACAATGGCAATTCGTGTCGGTATCAATGGATTCGGTCGCATAGGGCGCATGGTATTCCGTGCCGCGATAAAAGATTTTCCGGAAGTCGAGGTCGTTGCCATCAACGATTTGCTGGAACCGGACTACCTTGCCTATATGCTCAAGCACGATTCCGTGCATGGCCGTTTCAAGGGTGATGTTTCGGTCGACGGCAACACTCTGATCGTCAACGGCAAGAAAATCCGCCTGACTGCGATCAAGAACCCGGCCGAACTGAAATGGGGCGAAGCCAAGGTCGATATCGTGGTCGAAAGCACCGGCTTCTTCCTGACCAAGGAAACCTGCCAGGCACACATTGAAGCGGGTGCCAAAAAGGTCATCCAGTCAGCACCGAGCAAGGATGACACCCCGATGTTCGTGTATGGCGTGAACCATGGGAAATATGCCGGCGAGAAGATCGTATCCGCAGCTTCCTGCACCACCAATGCGCTGGCGCCGGTCGCCAAGGTGCTGAACGACACCTGGGGTATCAAGCGCGGCCTGATGACCACGGTGCATGCCGCAACAGCGACCCAGAAGACCGTTGATGGTCCGTCCAGCAAGGATTGGCGCGGCGGTCGCGGCATACTGGAAAACATCATCCCGTCGTCCACCGGCGCCGCCAAGGCGGTTGGCGTGGTGATACCCGAACTGAACAAGAAGCTGACCGGCATGGCGTTCCGCGTGCCGACCTCGGACGTGTCCGTGGTTGACCTGACGGTGGAATTGAACAAGGCCGCAACCTATGAAGAAATATGCGCCGCAATGAAGAAGGCCTCCGAAAGCGGCCCGCTGAAAGGCGTGCTTGGCTATACCACCGAGAGCGTCGTTTCGACGGATTTCCGCGGTGAGACCTGCCCATCCGTTTTCGATGCCGGCGCGGGTATCGCGCTGGACCCGACCTTCGTCAAGGTTGTGGCCTGGTATGACAACGAGTACGGCTATACCTGCAACTTGATGCGCATGTTGGCCCATATCGCCAAGTAACCCGTTTCACGGGGGCAGGATGATATCCGGCCCCCGGTTTAGCAAGCTTGCACCAAAGGAAAAAAACATGTCTGTTATCAAAATGACCGATCTGGATCTCAAGGGGAAACGCGTGCTGATCCGCGCGGATATGAATGTGCCCGTCAAGGACGGAAAAGTGACTTCCGATGCGCGCATCACTGCCTCGATGGCCACCATCGATTTTGCGCTGAGAGCCGGCGCGAAGGTGATGGTGACTTCGCATCTGGGCCGCCCCACTGAAGGTGTTTATTCGGAAGAAAATTCGCTAAAGCCGGTGGCCAACGTCATCGCCAACAAACTGGGCAAACCGGTGCGCCTGATCCGGGATTGGGTGGGCGGCGGCTTCAATGTTGCCGAGGGTGAGCTGGTGCTGCTGGAAAATTGCCGTTTCAACAAGGGCGAAAAGAAAAGCACCGAAGAAACCGCGCGCAAGTACGCCGCGTTGTGCGATGTGTTCGTGATGGATGCATTCGGCACCGCGCACCGCGCCGAAGCCTCCACACACGGCGTGGCCAAATATGCCCCGGTTGCCGCTGCCGGTATCCTGTTGACCCGGGAGCTGGAGGCCCTGACCAAGGCGCTGCTCAGCCCGGCACGCCCGATGGTGGCTATCGTCGGCGGGAGCAAGGTTTCGACCAAGCTGACCGTGCTGGAAAGCCTGTCGGAAAAAGTGGATCAAATGGTGGTCGGCGGCGGAATCGCCAACACCTTCCTCAAGGCGACCGGACACCCGGTCGGCAAGTCGCTGTGCGAAAACGATCTGGTTCCAACCGCACAGGCGCTGTTGGCCAAGATGTCGGCAAGGGGCGCGAGCATTCCGATCGCGACCGATGTCGTGGTCGGCAAAGAAGCGCCGTTTGTGGCCGGCAATGAAAACACCCCGGCGATAATCAAAGACGCCAGGG
The DNA here is from genome assembly GCA_027311105.1 of Gallionella sp. Classification (GTDB taxonomy): domain Bacteria; phylum Pseudomonadota; class Gammaproteobacteria; order Burkholderiales; family Gallionellaceae; genus Gallionella. The sequence goes on along the minus strand of DAICZN010000093.1, from coordinate 332 downwards.
ATGTGGCTGAGGATGAGATGATTTTCGATATCGGTCCGAAATCCGCGCAGGAACTGGCGGACATTATCATGAAAGCGGGCACGGTAGTATGGAACGGACCGGTGGGCGTGTTCGAGTTCGACCAGTTCGGCGAGGGCACCAAAAAAATCGCGAAGGCGATCGCAGAAACCAAGGCATTCACGCTGGCCGGTGGTGGTGACACCATAGCCGCGATCCAGAAGTACGACATCTATGACAAAGTGTCTTATATCTCCACTGCCGGCGGTGCATTCCTGGAGTTCCTGGAAGGCAAAAAATTGCCTGCCGTGGAAATTCTGGAACAGCGCGCCAGC
>DAICZN010000092.1 GCA_027311105.1 Gallionella sp. | reverse complement strand
CGCCGGCTTCCCTTCGTTCAGGTGCGGCAACAAGCGCTCCAGCAGAGCGACCAGTTTCTGCGCATCCTTGTCGCCCGACTTGGCTTTCTTGCCATCGCGCTGGATCGTGCGTTCCACCACCGCGAGGTCCGCCAGCGCCAGCTCGGTGATGATCACCTCGATGTCGGACAGCGGATCGACCCGCCCGGCCACATGCACAACGTTCTCGTCATCAAAGCAGCGCACCACGTTGACGATGGCATCGGTCTCGCGAATGTTGGCCAGAAACTGGTTGCCCAGGCCCTCGCCCTTCGATGCACCCGCGACCAGGCCGGCGATATCGACGAACTCGACGATGGCAGGCTGCATGCGCTGCGGCTTGACGATCTCGGCCAATGCCTGCATGCGCGGATCGGGTACCTCGACGATGCCGACGTTAGGCTCTATCGTGCAGAACGGATAATTTTCCGCAGCGATGCCCGCCTTGGTAAGCGCATTGAACAACGTAGATTTGCCGACGTTGGGCAAGCCGACGATACCGCATTTCAGACTCATTGTTTTTCCTTGATAATTAATTGGTTGCTGAACACACAGATTCACACAACAATCTATTTTTCGTCTAATTCTGTGGAAGTCAGGCGAACGTGCAAGGAAGGACAAACTGTGCAGAAGCGTAGCGTTTCTTAACAATTTTGTACCCAGTTTGTCCAGATTTCTATGGCGATTATAGCACTCTCAGATGCCCTCATCGAAAGGCTTACCCCGAAGTAGGGGCAGATACTCCGTGACAAAATGTTGTGTGGATTTTGTATCAAAATAGGCAATAGATCCCACGGATTCCTAGTGTCTACGAGTTCCGGCGGAAAACAAGTTAGTATCTATCTTGGCAAATGGCCTTTGCTTTCTGTCGATGAAGCCAGGGAAATGGCCTTGCCGATCTTGCGGATATGCCGAGCCGGCCAGATTCCTGCCAAAGTAATGCAAGGAAAAACCCGACCCTTTGGGAATCACTCCCGACTTACGCCAAATCCAAACGGATTCAACTGTCGAGTCTTAAACGGTATCAGTCCAGCATTCGTACGACATTCTTTGAAAAGTCGGGATACACAGCACTTGGCAACCTTGCTGATCTGCATACGCAGCTTTAATAAAACCGCTACGCTCGATAGCGGAACGAGGATCGCGTTCTGTCCTTAGCTCAGTCTGGATGTAACCATCCTTTCCTGCGAAAGTTACAGACTGGAAGCTGAAATCCGCTGTCACGTCATCCTTGGGATGACTATTTTTTTGTGGCTTTGGTGTTCAGCTTTTTCTGCGCCCAAGAGTAAAAGTTCTCGCCAACTTTGAAGAGAAAGAGAGTCCCGGCGCCAGCAATTACTCCAAGAACGATAGCGGCGATGCCCCACAAAAAGCTAGCAAGATTCATAGTCTGTTAAGAATACTCAGTTAGCTCTCTTTCATCGATGAAAGTGAGTCGTTGGATGGCAGTTGTGACAAATAATCACAGCCGTAGCATAACACCAATTATTGCCAGATCAATAATGGCATTTCTGATCGGCCACGACTTGGCAATTTTGCCCACTCGATGCACTTTATGTTTTGGCACCCATCGGAGGTCCGTGGCGTTAAGTTGATTGCCAAAAAGCTGCAATTCACCAACCACTCTCTGGTCAGGTCAATTAACAGCGCCAATTCTTAACCGTTTTTAATCATTCCCCAAAAGGAAATATAAAGTAAAAATAAACACTGAAACAATTATTGTGACTATAACCCTCATAACTCTCTCAGTCTTTTTTTTGTGAAGAGCAAAAAGTTCTTCATCACTAAATTTGTTGTCCAAATCAACCTCGCGTTTATGATCCCACTATTGAACATTCCATAAATTGTGGCAACAGGTCCATTCGGGCTAAGGTATCAAAGCCCAAGATCCACCCCAGACTCTCCTTTCGATACCGCAACCAACTGCATGAGGAAACGGGTTCGGTTGATCTTGCAAGAGACAAGGTGACATGGCTTTATGCTTTGTTGTGTCGCAATCAGATTGCGATGACTATATTTGCTCCTTGACTTACGGTTGGCCAATGGGCGTTCGCTTTGGATTATATTCTCGAATGACTGGAATTCCGTTGAAAAACTTTTTTCCAGAGCGCTAAATTTAAGCCGCAAGTTGTGTTTATAAGGATTTAAGGGGAATCCCATCTTACCTGATCGCTCGCTGCGGAGCCTCCGATTAGCCTCTGCGGGCCATGCCGGAGAGCGTTTCCTTCTTCGCATCAAGCATTTTCGCCGTATCGCCATGCGCTAAGACAAACTTGCAGAACGGTTTTCGCCATTTATCGCTACCGTTGCGACCCTCACGTGGCTGGCTTGAATGTCAACAGACTCTACTGGAATAGCAAACAGTCAGTAGTATTATCAGGACAGGCGTACGCCGATCACAACATCATGGTTATGCACTATGCAGCTTCAGCATCGCCGCTTCCGATTTCCCTTCGATGACCAGATGCGCGATGCCCTGCGCTTGCTGCATCGCAGTGTCTATCAGTTCGCGCTCTTCGCTGCGCGGATCGTTCAACACGTAATTGACTACCTCTGCGCGGTCGCCGGGATGGCCGATGCCGATACGCAGCCGCCAGAAATCCCTGCTGCCGAGATGCGCAATGATATCCTTCAGGCCGTTGTGTCCGCCGTGGCCGCCGCCCATTTTCAGGCGCGCCACACCCGGCGGCAGGTCCAGTTCGTCATGGGCGACCAGCATCTCGGCGGGTTCAATCTTGTAGAACTGCGCCAGCGCGCCCACCGACCGCCCGCTGACATTCATGAAGGTTTGCGGCTTGAGCAGCAACACTTCATGTCCGTGCAACTGGCCGCGCGCGGTCAAACCGTGAAACTTGCTCACGCTCTTGAAGCTCAACTTTTGTTCCCGCGCAAGCCCGTCCACCCACAGGAATCCGACGTTGTGCCGGGTGGTTTCGTATTCGCGTCCGGGGTTGCCCAGACCAACAATCAAACGTATTGCAGTCATGCAGTTCATGGAGCCCGAATAAAAAACCCGCCACAGCTTACGTTATGGCGGGTTTGGTTTGCCTGGCTATGCTTACTTGGCTTTTTTGGCGGCAGGAGCCGCCGCCGCTGGGGCGGCACCGGCTGTTTTAGCAGCACCGGCAGCTGGCGCTGGCGCGGATGCCGCTGAGGCCGCAGCAGCGGCTTCAGCCTCGGCAGCAACTTCTGCTTCCATCATGCCACGCGGCACTTGCACAGTTGCCACCACAGCTTCAGCGGCATGCCCGCCGTGTGCTGCAGCTTCCACACCATTGGGCAACTTCAAGTCGGCCACGTGGATGGAATGGCCCAGTGCCAGATGCGCCAGATCCACTTCGATGAAGGCTGGCAGGTCCTTGGGCAAACAAGTGATGTCCAGATCGGTCATAACATGGCTGACCTTGCCGCCGCCATCCTTCACTCCCGGCGCAATTTCCGCATTCACGAAGTGCAGCGGTACCTTGATGTGCATCTTCTTCTTCGCGTCCACGCGCTGGAAGTCGATGTGCTGCACTTGCTGGCGGAACGGGTGCATCACGAAATCGCGCAGCAGCACGTCTTCCTTCTTGCCTTCCAGGTTCAGCGTCAGGATGGACGCATGGAACGCCTCTGCACGCAGCTTGTAATACAGCTCGTTGTGATCCAGTTCGATCATGTTCACGTCGCCCGCGCCATACACAACACCTGGCACGCGGCCGGTGTTACGCAGACGGCGGCTCGCACCCGTACCTTGCGCCTTACGATTTGTTGCATTGATTTCGATTGCCATTTCACTTCTCCTAAACAGAATCGCCCGCGACCAGACGATTCAACATTTGCCGCAGCCAACATGGCTGCCGCTCAAAACTTATTCGGTGAACAGCGAGCTCACCGACTCTTCGCTGTTGATGCGGCGTATCGTTTCCGCCAGCAATTCTGCCGTGCTCAGTTGGCGGATGCGCTTGCAGTTACGCGCCGTCTCGCTCAACGGTATGGTGTCGGTAATCACCAGCTCGTCCATCGCGGAATTCTCGATGCGCTCGATCGCCGACCCTGACAGCACCGCATGGGTACAATAAGCCAGCACCCGCGCCGCGCCCTTTTCCTTGAGTGCGCTTGCGGCTTCACACAGGGTGTTGGCGGTATCCACCAGGTCGTCCATGATCAGACAAGTGCGTCCGGACACCTCGCCGATGATGTTCATCACTTTCGCCACGCCCGGCTTGGGGCGGCGCTTGTCGATGATCGCCAGGTCCGCATCCAGTTGCTTCGCCAGTGCCCGGGCGCGAACCACACCGCCCACGTCCGGCGACACCACGATGAGATTCGGATAGTCGTGCTTCCACACATCCGACAGCAGGATCGGGCTGGCGTAAATGTTATCCACCGGGATATCAAAAAATCCCTGAATCTGGTCGGAGTGCAGGTCCATCGTCAACAGACGATCCACGCCCGCGCTGGAGAGCATATCCGCCACCAGCTTGGCGGTGATCGCGACCCGTGCCGAACGCAAACGGCGATCCTGGCGCGCGTAGCCGAAATACGGCATCGCGGCAGTGATACGGCCGGCGGAGGCGCGCTTCAGCGCGTCTACCATCACCAGCACTTCCATCAGGTTGTCATTAGTCGGTGCACACGTGGATTGCAGCACGAATACATCCCTGCCGCGCACATTCTCAAGAAGTTCGACCTGCACTTCCCCGTCCGAGAAACGCCCCACCTGGGCCCGTCCGAGATGGATGTGCAGGTGCCGCACGACCGCTTCCGCGAGCTTGGGATTGGCATTGCCGGTGAACACCATCAAGCTGTCGTAGGACACGTCAACCCCTCAATATATCGAAACAACAGGACAAACGCCCTGAAAACTGGCTGGGGAGGTAGGGATCGAACCTACGAATGCTGGAATCAAAATCCAGTGCCTTACCACTTGGCGACTCCCCAATGAACCTTCTCCAAACCGCCGGCAAACCAGGATGGCCTGTTTGCCGGCGTACCTTACTCAAGCACCCAGTCATGCAGCGGGTGCTTGGACAAACCCTGTGCCACTACCCCGCGCATCGCGCCGGGCAACTGTTCCAATACCGCTTCAGCCTGATCGCGGCTGGCAAATTCGGCGAATACACAGGCACCGGATCCGGTCATCATCGCCTTGCCGAATTCAGCCAGCCACGCGATATACCGAGCCACCTCCGGGTAGAGCTTGCATACCACGGGTTGCAAATCGTTGTGCAGCTGCCGCTCCGGCGGAAGCCGTTTCGGAAGGGCGCGCATTGTGATGGAAACCGTATCGCGTGTCAATTCCGGGTAGCCGAAAATCTGTGCTGTCGGCACGTGCACCGGCGGGAACAGCACCACATACCACGCCTCCGCCAGCGGATACGGCTGCAATTCCTCTCCCACGCCCTCGGCAAAGGCATTTTCGCCAAACACAAATACCGGCACATCGGCCCCCAGTTGCAAGCCCAGCCGCATCAAGTGCGTGCGCGACAAACCCAGCGACCACAAGCGGTTCAGCGCGATCAGCGTGGTCGCCGCATCCGAACTGCCGCCGCCCAGGCCGCCGCCCATCGGAATCAGCTTCTCAACCGTTATATCCGCGCCCAGCCCGCATCCGGTGTCTTTTTGCAGCAGGAGCGCCGCTCGCACGCATAAATCCTGTTCCTCGGGCACTCCCTCGACGGTATTGGTACGCCGCACCGCGCCGTCTTCGCGCAGTCTGAAGTGCAGCGTGTCGTGCAGGTCTATGAAGCGGAACAGTGTCTGCAACAAATGGTATCCATCCGGCCTGCGCCCGACGACATGCAGGAACAGATTCAATTTCGCCGGTGCCGGGCAGGTCAGCTTCATTGGAAATCTGCGTCCACCCTGGCTGCAGCCCGGAAACCGCAAATCCGCATCACGTTTATCAACTTCATTGCGGACCCCAGTCCCATTCATCGATCAGCAACTGCAGCTGCATATCCCCGTGATTCAACTGCAAGCGCGCAGGCAGGCTGTCCGCCTCCGACACGTTACCGGCACATCCAGCCGATTGCGCGCACCGTGTCATATCGCCCGGTTTGCTGTCGGCATAGCGCAAGTAGCGCACCTCCCATCCATCCTGGCGCAGCACCGAGATCTGCCCATTGGCGGCACGTTCGATTTGCGCGGGGACCCCAGGATCCGCTTTGCCCAACACCCAGTAATGCAGGCCATTCAGCGGCAAATGCCATCCCAACACCTGCTGCATCAGCGCTTCCGCATCGGCATCCTGATAATGTCCGGACCCGTCATCCAGAGTCGCCTTCGTGTCATCGCGATAAACACGCGCGGCAGTTTGTCCGAGCGGGGTAAGCAGCAATATCTCATCGGATCGCTCCAGATGCTTCCAGTGCAACCCGGCGGATTGCCGTTTCCCGAGATGTTGGATGGAAATACGCCCGTTCAGCGCAAAGGCTGAAGTTTCGAAGTTTGCGGGACGTGCAACGGGTGCGGTCGCGGACGGCAACAACGCGCAGCCGGCCAGCATGGCCAGCCCCGATAAAACCAGCCGCCACATCATGTCAGGGCTGGAATTTCTTGATAACCGCCTGCAACGGGGCATTGCCGGGATTGGTTTTGAGACTTGCCTGCCAGACTTTCCTGGCTCCGTCCTTGTCGCCGCTTACCCACAGCGCTTCACCCAGATGCGCGGCGATCTCCGGGTCGGGATCACTTGCGTAGGCGCGCCGCAGCATCTTCACGCTGTCATCCAGTCTGCCGCTGCGGAAATAACCCCAACCCACACTGTCCATGATGGAAGCATCATCAGGGGCAAGTTGCAATGCCTTTTCGACCAGTGCGAGCGCTTCGGGAATGCGCTCATTGCGATCCAGCAGACTATAGCCAAGCGCGTTATAAGCCTGCGCATAATCGGGGCGGATCTTGATCACCTGGCGCATCATTTTCTCGAACACTTCCGGCTTGCCGATCTTGTCGGCCATCATCGCTGCCCCGTAAAGCAAATCCGGGTCGTTCGGCATCTTTTCCGACGCGCTCTGCAATACCTGAAAAGACTCAACATCCTGGCCCGCATCGCGCAATAATTGCGCTTCAATCAAGGCGATCTGCGCGCGCTGCTGATCGTTGGACACCACCACCTGATCCAGAATCCGGCGTGCCTCGGCAATCTGGCCGCCCTTGCTCAGCAGGTAGGCCAGACGGATCTGCGCCGCCGCCAGAAACTCCCCGCCCCTGACCTCGCGATAATAGGCAATGGCCTCGTCATTGCTGTTCTTTGCCTCGCTCAACTGGCCGAGGTAATACTGCACCGTATTCCGGTCCTTTTTGCCTTTTTCCAACGCCAGCTTGAGTTCTTTTTCGGCACTTTGCAAATCGTTCAGCTGCAGGGAAATCAGCGCGGTGGCATAGGCCAGCTCGGGGTTGTCGGGATTCTCGTTGGACAAACGCTGGAATTCGGCACGCGACTGGATGTATTGCTTCTGCTCGAGCAATGCCCGCGCATATTGCAAACGAATTTCATGCGCGTCCGGGTAATCGGACAGGTAATGTTTCAATACGTCCAACCCCTGCTGCGGCGAACTTTTCTGCAACAGCGACGCCTCCAGCGAAACCGCCATATCCCATTCCGGGCGCAGGTCGCGCGCCCGTCTTATTTCGCGCAAAGCAAGAGCCTGGTCGCCGGTCGCCTGTGCCAGCTGAGCCTCCGCCCAATGCGCCTCAGCAACGCCGGGGTAAGGTGCTGCAAGGTCGCGCAACAGTTTCAATGCGGCGGCCCTATCCGGATACGCGGCCAACATTTGATACAGCTGAAGAAAAGTCTGCCCGGTATGGTCGCCTTCCGCTTTCAATACTTTTACGAATTCCTGGCGCGCCTCGTCTATCATGCCGTTGCGCAACAGGACCGAAGACAGCAGACGCGACACGGTTTGCGAATTCGGGTCGATCTGCTGCCATATCCTGAGGGCCTCGATGGCCTTGTCCATTTGGCCCGACTCGATCGCCAGATGTGCGGCACGCATCGCAAGGCGGGGGTCGCGCGTCTTCCTGGCCAAATCCAGAGCGTCATCGACAGCCAGCTCGGGCTGCCCGCGCTGGCTGGCAATGTCTGTCATCAGAATTTCATACAGCAAGTCGCTGTTCAATTCCACGTCCGGCAACACCACCGGAGCTGCTACCGGCTGCTTGGGCGGTTCGGGTGACTTCGCGGCTTCAGCTTGTCCCGGCGCATTCGGGGATATTTTCCCCGGGGCATGCGCGCACGCCGTGAGCAGCAGGGTGCCAAGAATGATGAGTTTGAGCTGGGTCATGACAATACTGCTTTTGATATGGGCGCACATAATAGGTTATATTTAGCCAAACTCACAACTGCGGCGATTGCTCGATTTTGCAAAAAACCATCCCGGAAATAACCCTTGCCGCACGCAGCCTGAAGCGCCGCTTCGGCAAGCACCAGGTCATCCAAGACGTGTCGCTGGAATTAAGGCGCGGCGAGGTTTTGGGTTTGCTCGGCCACAATGGCGCGTGCAAGACCACCACGCTGCAGATGCTCACCGGCTGTCTGCTGCCGGATAGCGGCGACATCGAAATCTGCGGCATCGACCTGCTGCGCCGGCCGGCTCTGGCGAAATCGCATCTGGGCTACCTGCCAGAAACCCCGCCCCTGTACCGCGAGCTCAGCGTGAATCACTTCCTGACTTTTGCAGCGCGCGTGCGCGGCATGAAGACCGCCGATGTCCCCGCGGCTCTGGCGCTGACCAGGCAGCGCTGCGGTCTTGAGGCAGTCGGGAAAAAAACCATGGCGACCCTGTCCAAAGGTTATCAGCAGCGCGTCGGTATCGCCCAGGCCATCATCCACCAACCCGCGGTCATCGTGCTGGACGAACCCACAGTCGGACTGGACCCGGCGCAAATCCGGGATATACGCAGCCTGATCCGCGAATTGGGCAATCACAGCAGCGTGATTCTCTCCACACATTTGCTTGGCGAAGTGGAAAGCGTCTGCGACCGCGTGGAAATCATGCATCACGGCAAATTGATTTACGGCGATACCAGTGCGCACATGCAGGAATACGGGCACGTGTCCGGCTTCATCATCAGCCTGCGCAACCCGCCGGAGATCAGCGTTCTGGCCGGCATCGCGGGAGTCGTCAATGTCGAGCAAATAACACCGAACCGGTTCCGGGTGCTGCATGCCCCGGACAACAACCCCAGCGACGCATTGCTGCAACTTTGCGCGCAACAGGGCTGGCAGCTGGATCAACTCACCCCGCTGCAAGCCACGCTTGAAGAGGTGTTCGTCAGGATCACCGATGCCGAACCGGCCGCAACGGGAGAGGCAAAATGATCCGCCTGCTCGCCATGCGGGAATTGCGCAGCCTGTTTGCGGTGCCGTCCACCTGGTTCGTGTTCGCGGTGCTGCAATTCATTCTGGCGTGGTTCTTCCTGGCGCGCCTGGAGGCTTTTCTGGAAGTGCAGCCGCAACTGGCTCAACTCGCCAATCCGCCCGGCGTGACCAGCATCATCGCCGCCCCGATGTTCAGCACCGTTGCGCTGCTGCTGATGATGCTGGTACCGGTATTCACGATGCGATTGATCGCCGAGGAGCGCCGCAACCAGACCATGGCGCTGCTGCTTTCCGCCCCTCTGCTCAACCGCCACATCGTGCTCGGAAAATTCCTCGGCCTGATGGTGTTTCTGGCCGTGCTGCTGGCAGGCGTGCCGTTGATGCTCTACTCCCTGATGCTCGGCACCCGTATCGACCAGGGGCTGATGCTGAGCAATCTGCTTGGATTGTTGTTGCTTGCGGCAAGCTACGTCGCGCTGGGGCTGTATATTTCGGCACTCACCACCCAGCCCCTGATCGCCGCCATCAGCACGCTGGCCGTACTGCTGGGTTTGTGGCTGATCGACATCGGCGCATTGGCGGACAACTCTCCCTGGCACCTGCTCTCGCCGCTCCATCACTTCGAGAATTTCAATAACGGCTTGCTGGATAGCGGCGATGCCGCATTCTTCGTCCTGTTCACCGCGGCGTTTCTGGCATTGGCCATCAAGCGCCTGCACAACAATCGCATCTACGGATAAAACATGCCGCGTAAACCCTACCAGTCCAACCTGCTTCTCAATCTGGCATTCGTGCTGGCTTTGACCGGCATTGCAGGAGGCCTGGGCTATCTCTCCGCACGCTATCACATACAGCGCGACGTCACTTACAATACCCTCAACAGCCTGGATCCGGGCAGCGTGGCGGTACTCAGGCAACTGGAAGGGCCTGTCGCGATCACCGTGTACGCAACCGAACAGGACGCACAGCACGGCGACGTCCGCAAAATCATCCGCGATTTCCTGTCGCTCTACCAGCGCTACAAACCCGACATTAAACTGGTGTTTGTCGACCCGTCGAAAGAACCCGAACAGGCCCGTGCCGCGCAAATCCGCTTCAATGGCGAGATGGTGGTCGAATATGCCGGGCACAGCGAACACCTGACCAAGATCAACGAACCTGCCCTCACCGGCACCCTGTTGCGCCTGGCGCATACCCGCGACCAGACCGTGATGTACCTGGACGGGCACGGGGAACCCAAGCTGGACGGCATCGCCAACTATGATCTCGGCTCGGTGTTCGGCGCCAAGCTCAAGCAGAACGGATTTCATATAGGCAGCCTGAACCTGGCATTGGCACAGGAAGTGCCGGACAACGTCAGCGTCCTGGTGATCACCCAGCCGCAACTCGATTTGATGCCCGGCGAAGTGGACAAACTGCTGCGCCATATCGACCGCGGCGGCAACCTGCTGTGGCTGGTGGATACTGGACCGCTGCACGGACTGGAACGCCTTGCCGAAAAACTCGACCTGCAACTTCCGCCCGGCATCGTGATCGACCCGGCCGCCAGCGCGATGAACGCGCCCTCAACCTGGTCGCTGGGCGCGACTTATCCGCCGCACCCCGTCACCCGCAACTTCAATCTGATCACGGCTTTCCCTTACGCCCGCCCGCTAATCTGGAATGAAAATCATGACTGGCAGCACCAGGAGCTCGTCGAGGTCGCGCCGCGCGGCTGGGTGAGCCGCAACAAACCGGACAATCAGCCGGGCGCAAAACCGCACTTCGACAAGCAGCACGACATCCCCGGCCCGGCTGTCATCGCCATGGCGCTGCAGCGCCGCATCAACAACCGGGGGCAGCGTATCGTGGTGGTCGGCAACGGCGCGTTTCTCGCCAACAGTTACGCCGGAAACGGCGGCAACGTGGACCTGGGCGTGAACATGGTGAACTGGCTGGCCAGCGACGAGAATCTGATCACCATCCAGCCGCGTGCCGCAAGAGACAGCAGCCTGGTATTAAGCAAGCGGGAACTCGAAATCATCAGCGGCTTCTTTCTGCTCGCCCTGCCGCTGTTGCTCGCGGGCGCGGGAATATATCTCTGGCGTAAGCGCCGCGCCTGAAAGGCCGCGACCCGGCTGCAGCGCCCTGCACGTTGCGGAATGATCCTTGCAACCGGCAGGGGATTGACGAACCGGCCGGATCGGCACGATCAGAACTCCTTCCAGTCGCTTTCCTCGTCGGCATTGGCCGCAGGCAGCTTGCGCTGCTTTGCGGGTGGCGCCAGCGCTACTGATGAGGGGCGCGGAATATCGGGTCGGGTCGCGGATTTGACAGCAGCTGTCTGCGGGCCTGTTTTGTCTGAAGCCAGCTTGAAGATACTCACCGCATCCATCAGGGCGTCCGCCTGCCCCTGCATCGATTCCGCAGCCGCGGCGGCCTGTTCCACCAGCGCGGCGTTCTGCTGCGTCATGTCGTCCATTTGCACGATCGCCTGGTTGACCTCCTCTATGCCCGCGCTCTGCTCGCTGGAGGCCGCCGCGATCTCGGCCATGATGTCGGTGACGCGCTTCACCGCCATGACCACCTCGTTCATCGTGGCGCCGGCCTGGCCCACCTGCCGGGAACCGGTGTCCACCTTGCCCACCGAGTCGTCGATCAGGACCTTGATCTCCTTGGCCGCCGCCGCCGAGCGCTGCGCCAGGTTGCGCACCTCGGAGGCCACCACCGCGAAGCCGCGCCCCTGTTCCCCGGCGCGCGCCGCTTCCACCGCGGCATTCAGCGCCAGGATGTTGGTCTGGAAGGCGATGCCTTCGATGACGCCGATGATGTCGGCGATTTTCTTCGAGCTGGTGCTGATCAGGGCCATGGTGTCGACGACTTCGTTCACCGCCTTGCCGCCCTTGATCGCGATATCCGAGGCGCTGACCGCCAGCTGCCTGGCCTGCTTGGCGTTCTCGGCGTTCTGCTTCACGGTCGAGGTCAACTCTTCCATGCTGGAGGCGGTCTCTTCCAGGCTGGAGGCTTGTTGTTCGGTGCGCTGCGACAGGTCGCTGTTGCCCGCGGCAATTTCCCGGGCGGCGGTAGTGATCGATTCGGTAGCGTAGCTCACTTCGCCGACGATACCGCCCAGGCTGGTATTCATGTCCTTCAACGCTTGCAGCAACTGGCCCGTCTCATCCCTGGACTTTACTTCGATGACATGGGTCAGGTTGCCTTTGGCGACCGAACCCGCCACCCTGGCCGCATCTTCCAGCGGACGGGTGATGCTGATCGTCGAGTACCGGGCGAACAACACGCTCAGCACGATAGTCAGAACACCGATAAAAATCGTCTCTGCCTGTCCACTGTCGGCCGTCTTGTATACCGCACCGGAAGCTGCCTGTATTTCATCCCGGACTACCGCAAGCAACTCGTCGAATGCGACACCGAGCGGCCTGTCCGCGCCCTTGATCCGCTGGTCGATTTCCTCGATAGACGCACCCGATGCTTTCATCTCAACGACTTTCTTCATCGCCGCGCGGTATTCTTCGGTAGCTTCTTTTATATGCTGCAATGCCGACTTTTCGCGCTCGTTCATCTCGCCATGATTAACGGCATAGCGTTCAGCATCCTGGTCTATCGCTGCCATCGCAGCTGCAAATTGCCGGTCATAATCCTGGCCGCGCAGCAGATAATCCTTGAACAGGTGAATCCCGTCGCCAAGGTCTTCCTTGCCTTTGTGAGCCGCAGTGTATTTTTCCAGCGATATGGATTGGAACTCCCCCCACCGGTTTGCCAGGTTTTTGTCAGCCAGATACGACACCAACAGCTGTATGAATGTCAGCACGATGACAATGCCGAAAGTGATGGCCAGACGATGTCCGATTTTAATGTTGGTGAATTTCATTCCTGCTCCATTATTTTTTCCAGACGGGGGAACTGCCACCCCGCCGGGTTAATATCGGCGGACAGCAGCGGAAAGCCTGCGATCATATATTCATTCCTGCCGCCTCGACCAGTTCCATTTCGCGGCTGGTCATCAGCTTCTCGATGTCCACCAGGATCAGCATGCGCTCGTCCACCGTGCCCAGGCCCTGCAGGTAGCGGGTGTCCATGCCGGCCCCGAATTCCGGGGCCGGCTTGATCTGCTCCGCTTTCAGCGTCAGCACGTCCG
>DAICZN010000081.1 GCA_027311105.1 Gallionella sp. | reverse complement strand
AATTGAAGCAGGTGACCCCTCGGTTTCGCTGGATTTGATTGTGCGTGCGCTCATCGCAAGCGGTGCAACAACACGTGATATTCAGGTGGCGTTTACAACAAACTAACTGATGGTGGGTTAATAAACTTTTGTGAGCGAAATTTATTTTCGCCTCATCTATAAGCGGGGCCTTTGCAGTTATTGCTTGCGGCAAACTCACTACTCGTTCGTTCCTTTCCCCAAATCTTATTCCCCGCACGCTTTGGATTATTAAGAAAGTACTGATTTCTTTCCATGAAATGACGGTCAATAGCATCCATTGCCGCCTTAGTAGATTCGTAATCGCTGTTGTGAATAATTGCGCGTGCCATGCCACTAAAAACAGATTCGATTGGGGAGCCGGAAATAACGCGAGTGCGGCGACAGACAGTCGAGCACCTCTTCGGTACGCTCAAGGCGTGGATGGGAGCGACGCATTTCCGAACGAAGACACTTGATCGGGTTAGTACTGAGATGAGCTTGCATGTACTCGCGTACAACTTTAAGCGGGTGATGAAAATATTAGGCATCGGCCCAATGATGCAAGCGGTGATGGCATGAGGCCGCAATGCCATTCTGTTTGCGTTCTGACAGACCCGTTGCAGGCCTACCCGGCAAAATATTTATGGATTCGATTTCTGAAAAATAAAAATTACAGATGCAGTAATCAGTTCTTGAACATCGCTATTAGCCACCACAAATCGAAAATCGCGCGTATGATTTAATTTCTGTGTTTTTACACAGCCTGTGTCGGAAGCAGAACTTCGCGAGTTGCTGCTATATACCGATTTCTTGCACTTGGGATTATGAGACCGTTGATCGCATCATCGGGCACTCTCACGGTATTGCACCCCGCGCCTGAGCAGGCGCATCAGCCAGCCCAGGCCGGGTATCTTTTCATACAGCTCTTCAGCGCTGTCCCAGTAGTCGCGGTGGTAGTCCGCCATGTGCCCGGGAGTGAAGTGCAGATGCGACGATCCGCGGATGCACAGCTCGGGACCTTTTCTGTTTTTCATCCGGAAACAAAATTCCCACACGATGAACGCGTCATCGCCCTCGAGGGCGCTTTGCTTGATCTTGAATCTGGGCGCATCTACCTGCTGGTACATATGCTTGAAGATGGAGATGATCGCATCATGCCCGCGCACTTCGTTGAACGGGTCCTTGAAGTACGCGTCGGCACTGTATAGGTCGGCCAGCGCGCCGACATGATCTTGCGACAAGGTCTCGAAAGATCGGATCAGGTGATCGAGTGCGGGTCGATGGCTCATAGTCCGGTCGCCTTGTGGACCAGCCAGAAATACCAGCGGTAGGGCAGCAGCCGCAGCAATCGCAGCCAATTGGTGAAGCGCTTCGGGAAGTGGATGTGGAACTCGCCGCACTCGATGCCGCGCAGCAATTCATTTGCGGCGGCCGAAGCCGTGATCAGCGCGGGCATCTTGAATTCGTTGCCCGCGGTAAGCGGCGTCTCAACGAAACCGGGATCGATCAGGTACACGCTGATGCCGCGCGGGCGCAGGTCGAGATAGAGCGACTCGCACAGGTTGATCAGCGCGGCCTTGGTCGGCCCGTAGATCAGCGCGTTTGGCAGGCCGCTCAAACCGGCGATCGAGGCGACGATGCCGATGCCGCCGTGGCCTTGCGAGAGCAGGGTGGGCAGCACTGCATCCAGGCAGTTGAGCGGGCCGCGCAGATTGGTATCCACCATACGTTCGGCGATGGCCAGGTCGAAGTCATCGGCGCGCATCCTGCTGTAGGTTCCGGCCACCACCAGCACCAGATCAATGCCGCCCCAGCTCGCGACTATCCGGTCGCGCGCGGTGATCACGCTGGCGTGGTCGGTGATGTCGAGCGGCAACACCAGCGTCTCGGAATGTTCGGCCGCAATGATTTGCAAGCCATCCCGATTGCGCGCCGACAATGCCAGCCTGGCGCCGCGCGCCAGCAGGATGCGCGCGGTCTCCGCGCCGATGCCGCTGGAGGCGCCAATGACCCACACGCGCAGACCGCCCCAGTTTGTTATCTTGGTGTTCATGTGCGTTTTCTGAAAGACAGCGTGACTTCGCCCAGCCTGAAGCCGAACTTGCTCATCACCGCGCGGTTCAGCATCACCTTGTCGTCCATCAGGAACATCCAGTCGTTGAAGCTGACGTTGTACACCTTGTCGCCCACCGGCAGGGCCAGCACATAGTTCCAGTGCAGCGCATTGCCGGCGATATTGCCGACCGCGCTGCCGACCACATCCGCCGCGGTGCCGATGTATTGGCCGTTCGCGCTTTTCTTCAGCGTCCACACGCGTTTTTGTTTGGTGCCGTCCGAATAGCTGAAGTCCTCGTCCAGCGTGCCAACGTCATCCTTCCAGCTGCACTGGATCACCACGGTGAAGCGCTTCACCACCTTGCCAGAGCGGTCCTGGAACATGCCCCATGCATCGATGGTGCCGTTGAAGTATTGCTGCATGTCGAGCACGGGCTTTTCCTGTGCATACTGCGCGACATCGGTGGTGCTGCATGCAGAGAGCATGCCGATGCCGATAAAAGGAATGAGGTAGGTGTGCCAGTTCATGTCGGTTCTCCCGGTTGGTTTCAAGTCTATCGTTACACGTTTTCAAGCGGCGCACGCCACAGCAGCATGGCGGCGATGGATTTCAAAACACAGGGCAGCAGTGCGTAGCCGAATGCGAGCGCGTGCAACCCTTGCGGATCGGTGCTGCCGTTCTGGTAGCCGAGCACTTGCAGCAGCGGCAGCGATATCCCTGCTGCCAGCGCCAGGTTGATCTTGGTCGCCCAGTTCCAGATGCCGAAGTAGGCGCCCTCGCGCTTGCCGATGTCGCCGGCGTGGCCGATCACCGCGGCGAGCAATGCGGGCGGCAGCGCAAGATCGGCGCCGAGCGCGAAACCCGACAGGATGCAGATCACCGCATAAGCAGTCGCCGCGCCGGGGGTCAGCGTGTAAGCCCACACGAAGGTGGCGATCGCGAGCGCCATGCCGGCCAGCCATGCGCGCCGTTCGCCATGCCGTCTGGCCGAAACCGCCCACAACGGCATCGATACCGCACCGGCGATGAAATACAGCACCAGGAACAAACCGGCATATTGCGGCAGTGCCAGCCTGTCGTTGGCGAAGAACAGGAACAGTGTCGCGGGTATCGCCGCGGCGATACCGTTCACGGTGAATACCGAGAACAGCCAGCGGAAACGCTGATTGCTGAACGGGGCGAACAATTCGGCGGCCCCGGCGATCCCAGTCGTCCTGGAGATATCGTGCGCTGCGCCTTGCGGTTGAGGCGAGTAATTCAGCAACACGAATCCGGCTGCGAGCAGCGTCACAATGAATATCGTCGACAGCCAGCCTATGCCAGCGAAACCCGGCAAGGCCGCAGCGATGATGACGCCGGTTAATCCGCAGGCTTCGCGTATTGCGGTCAGGCGCGAGCGTTGTGTGCGTTCCCGGGTGAGCGCCGCCCCCCAGCTCTGGTAGGCGATGGTGGAAAGGCTGAAACCGAGATACACCACCATCAGGCTGGACAGGAACCATGCGGACGGTTGCGCGTTGGCGATGTCCGGCGGATGGAACAGCGCGACGTATCCGCAGATCAGCAACGGCAGAGACAAAGCGATGAAGTGCCGGAAGCCGGCGCCGTTGCGGCGCCTGTCTATCCACAAGCCGATGGCCGGGTCGATGAAGGCATCGAGGATGCGCGCGAGCAGCAGCGCGCCGCCGATCAGCGCCAGCGACAGGCCGAATCGCTCCGCGTAGAACTGCGGCACATAGACGTAGATCGGCAACGCCACCAGCGCCAGCGGCAAGCCGAACAGGCCGTATGCAAGGAGCGCCGGGAAAGTGAGGGCCTTGTTCATTGCGCTGAAGAGAGCAGGCTGTTGCGCAATGATGAAGCGCTGGTGCGCGGGTCGAGCCAGATCGCGAAGAACGCGCGCGCGAATTCCTCGTCCGCGATCTCGCCGAGCAGGTTGCCGTTCAGGTAAAAGCGCGCTCCCTGGCCGGGAAGATAGACACCGCTGATCTGTGTGCCTTCATGCACATCCGGGAACATCGCTTCCATCCGCTTCAGCCAGACTTCATGCTGTTCGCCGGTGCCGAAACCCAGTTTGCTGATCTCGTCTATGCTGGAATGCGCGATGCGCTTGCCATACAAGTCGCGCGCATAGGTGAGATTGAGTGCGAATTTGGACGACTCCGGGGCATCCGATCGGTAGCCCCGGTCTCCGACCCACAGTTGCGCGTCGTAGATCTTGAGCCCGAACCAGCGGTAGCTGCCCTGTCCGGCGAGGCGCGCGTTGCCGATCTCGTTCAGCACCGGCGCGGGTATGCTCACGGCCTGTGCAGTAACGGCACACAGCAACACGAGCAATGCCGCGATTGTGCGTGTCATGACCATATCTTTTTCAGCGTGAATTGCATCACGTTGATGCTGCCGGCGCGGAAGCCGGCCTCGCAGTAGCCGAAATAGAACTCCCAGGTGCGCTGGAATCGCTCATCGAAGCCCAGTTTGCGCACCTGCGGCAAACGCTGCTTGAACGCATCGCGCCATTCGGCCAAGGTGCGCGCGTAATCGGGCCCGAACGAAAACTCGTTGACGATGCACAGCCCGTGCTTTTCCGCCTCGGCGCGGAAAGCGGAAGGCGAGGGCAGCATGCCGCCCGGGAAAATGTACTGCTGGATGAAGTCGGTGCCCTTACGATAGTTTTCGAACAGCTCGTCCGCGATCACGATGGTCTGGATACAGGCGCGTCCGCCTTGCTTGAGGTTGCGCGCGATGCACTCGAAGTAGGCCGGCCAGTAGGCTTCGCCCACCGCTTCGAACATCTCGATCGAGGCGATCGCATCGTATTGCCCGTTGCTGTCGCGATAGTCCATCAGCAGCAGTTCGGTTCGATCGGCCAGGTCTGCATCAGCCAGCCGTTGCTGTGCATATTGCAATTGTTCGTTCGACAGCGTCAGCCCGCGCACCCTGGCGCCGCCCACCCTTGCCGCTACCTCTGCGAAACCGCCCCAACCGCAGCCGATCTCCAGTATCTGTTCGCCCGGCTTGACAGCAAGCTGACCGAGGATGCGGCGATACTTCGCCTCCTGACCCTGCTGCAGGTTGCTGTCATGACCTTTGCTGAACAGCGCGCTGGAATAGGTCATCGAAGGGTCCAGCCACAGGCGGTAGAAATCATTGCCGATGTCATAGTGGGCGTGGATGTTCTTGCGGCTTCCGCTGCGGCTGTTGCGGTTGAGCAGATGGCGCACGCGGTACAACAGTTGCCCCCACCATTTGCCGTGGAACAGCGACTCGATAGCCTGGCGGTTGTGGATAAACAGCTCTATCAACCCGGTCAAGTCGTCGGTCGACCAGCCGCCATCTATGTAAGTCTCCGCAAAGCCGATGTCGCCGGATTTAACCACCGCAGCGAACATGGACCAATCATGCAGGCGCAGAGTCACCGGATCTGTCTCGTCGCCGAAGTGGGCAACCAGGCCATCGGGCAGTTCAAGCTTCAGCGTGCCAATATGTATCCTGTCGAGCATCTTTAGAATAAGGCGGGTGCTTGCAGGGTAATGATCGATGGGCAGCTTTACCCGGCCGTCCTGATAACCGGACGCAAGCGAATTCAAGGTTTGGGTGTTCATTTGCTTAACTCCTGTTGCGGTGGGGTGGGTTTGTGGAAAAATGGCACGCGCTTGAGCCACAGCCTGAGCGCCTGCCAGTGGATGCGCGCGATGACCGCGAACGTCATCAGCGGGAAGCGCAACAGCGCATGCAGGATGTTGCGGTCGTTCAACGGGCGCGAGGAGCCGGCGATGCTGGTGAGCAAGATCGGGCCGTCGGCATCGTCGTAATCGATGCGCGCCAACGTGCGCTCGCTGAATGTCTGGCCCTGTTGCTGCCCGGTGCGCATGAACTTGAAGCGGTACTTGCCTTCGATACGGCAGAACGGCGAAACATGGAACACCTTGGCCGCGGTCAATTCGCTGTTATTGGCGATGGGCGTACCCCGGTCCAGCAGATACCAGTGGCGCTCGCCGAAGGTGTTGCTGACATCGCACAACACCGCGCGCAGCGCGCCGTCGCGGCGGTGGCAGAACCAGAACGACACCGGGTTGAACACGTAGCCGAGCACGCGCGGGAATGTCTGCAGCCACACCTCGCCGTCGGCATCCCTGATCCCTTCCTGTTCGAGCAGCGCGTCTATCCATTCCAGCAACGGACGCTGGCCGTCGCCGTGATCCCTGTCGTGGAACGACAGCAGGTTAAAACGGTTGCGCGACAACAGCCGGGTCGGCCAGTCGCCTTGCGCCATGCTGCGCAGCGGCAGGCGCAGGAAATACACGCCGTAGTTGAAGCTGTTGCGCGCGGGGCGCAAACGGGTGTGGTGCACGTTGCCGAAACAGAGCTGGGCATCAGCCATGGCGCACCTCCGCCATCAGGGTATTGAACGCCCGTGTTTCAATCGCTTGGGCGACAGCGAGGCCGGACTTCAGGCCGTCCTCGTGGAATCCGTAACCGGTCCAGGCGCCGGCGAACCAGATATTGTTCTTGCCCTGGATCAGGTGCAGATCCTGTTGCGCCGCGATCGCCGCCTGGTCGAACACCGGATGCGCGTAGTCGTAGCTGGCGATCACGCTGGACGGATCGGGCTCGGCTATCGGGTTCAGCGAGACAATCACCGGTGTTTTGAATGGCAACGGCTGGAGCATGTTGATCAAATAATGCACGCACACCTGCTGCTCGCCGTTGCCGAGACTCTGGTAGTTCCACGCCGACCAGGTGCCCTTGTTCTGCGGCAGGCAGGATGAGTCGGTGTGCAACACGGCGCGGTTGGGCTGGTACCTGATCGCACCCAGCAGCTTTTTTTCCTCCGGGGAGATGTCCTTCAGCAAGCGCAAGGACTGGTCGCTGTGGCCGGCCAGCACCACATGATCGAACAGCTCGCTGCCCTGCGAACTCTCGATGCGGATCTTCGTCGTGCCGCCCGCATCTGTGCGGCTGACGGCATGCACCGGATCGCCCAGACGCGGGTCCGGGATCGCGCCCAGCATCTTGTCCACATAGTGCCGCGCGCCGCCCTTGACGGTATGCCACCGCGGCCTGCCGGTGATCTGCAGCAAGCCGTGGTTGTTGCAGAAGCGCACGAACGTGGCGAGCGGGAAGTCGAGCATCTGGGCGGTCGGGCAGGACCAGATGCAACCCGCCATCGGCAGCAGATACCAGTCGCGGAATTCTGCGCTGTAACCGTTGCGCAGCAGGTGATCGCCCAGCGCAAGTTCTGCCTGCGCATTGCCGGGTTGTTCGACCAGCGCCGTGGCCTGACGGTTGAAGCGCAGGATGTCTTTCAGCATGCGCATGAAGCGTATGTCGAGCAGGTTGCGGCGCTGTGCGAACACCGTGTTGAGGCTGCTGCCCGACCATTCCAGCATGCGGTCTCCCAGGGGCAGGTTCACCGAGAACGACATGTCCGTTGCGACCGTCTCGATATCCAGCTCATCGAACAGTCTCACCAGGTTCGGGTAGGTCCGGTGGTTGAACACCAGAAAGCCGGTGTCGACGCCGTGGGTCACCCCGTCCAGCGTGACGTCGACGGTATGCGTGTGTCCGCCGAAATAATCGTTCGCCTCGAACAGTGTGACGTTATGCCCCGATTGCGCGAGGTGATAAGCGCACGTGAGCCCGGAGATTCCGGAACCGACGACGGCGACCTTCAGGTGGGGCAACGCTGCATTCATAATATTGTCCTAGACAAAAATAGTAAGTTGTGCGGATAATACGGCATAAATTGAAGTAATGTCAAATCTGTCTAGGACAAAAATATGACCAAAGCAAAAATAAAGTTCGACATCGCCGGCGTGGAGCGGGAAACCGGCATCGGCAAGGACGCGCTGCGGGTGTGGGAAAAACGCTATGGATTCCCCGTGCCGGAGCGCGACGAGCGCGAGGAGCGGCTCTATCCGCAAGAGCAGGTCGACCGGCTGAGGCTGATCAAACGGCTGCTGGACAACGGCATGCGCCCGGTCAAGGTGGTCGGCCTGGAAGCCGCGGAGCTGAATGCCCTGCTCAACCGGCTGCCTGAAGATACCGCGCAGCACAGTGGGGATCTGCCGGGATTTATCGAGCTGATCAAGGGACACCAGGCGGCCGCATTGCGCGTTGCGCTCAGCCGGGCCCTGCTGCAACAAGGCATGGAAGAATTTTTGTCCAAGACAATCTCGCCGCTCAACCGGCTGGTGGGGGAGTCGTGGATGCGCGGCGAGATGCGCGTGTTCGAGGAGCACCTCTACAGCGAGCAGATCACCCATGTGTTGCGCGATGCGATCGCGATGCTGCGCCACCCGGGCTACACCCCGAAGATATTGATGACCACGCTGCCCGGCGAGGAACACACGCTGGGACTGCTGATGGCGGAAGCGACCCTGAGCCTGTGCGGGGCGCACTGCGTGATGCTCGGGGTGCAGACCCCGATACAGGAGATCGTGCCGGCGGCAAAAGCGCACCAGGTCGACATCGTGGTGCTCTCATTCAGCGCGGCGATACCGATCTTGCAGGTCAAGTCCGGGCTGCAATTGGCGCGCGATGCGCTGCCCAAAAAGGTCGCGCTATGGGCGGGCGGGGCCGGCGTGGCGAAGCTGCGCGGTCCGGTGGAGGGCGTTCAGTTGATGGGGCCGTTGTCCGATCTTACCCGGGCAGTCATCGCCTGGCGTGAAGCATCGCCAGCGCCGGGCAAATCAATCCGGCCGGGAAAAGGGTAGCGTGTAGCAGACGGTATGTCTTGGACACGCATGTTTGTTGGAACGACGTCAAGGAGCAGGAAATGAAAATCAATTTGATCATGAAACTTGCCAATATGTTGATTGCTTCCGTGTGGCTGATTTTGATGGTGGCTTGAACCGGGAGCGGCGTTGCAGTATCCGCTCGGCCATTGTGCCTATCATCACAACGGCAACTCATAAAAGCGCCAAACCTAAGGCCGGTGCACCGGCCGACCCGGATGTCGTATTCATCCAACCCACCGGTACGGAACCCTCAGTGATCCCATGGCTATCGAGAAAGGTTAAGCCGCAATGACCCCGGCCGTACAAAGCCTGATCATCGCCAACATCGTCTGCTTCATGCTGCAATCCTTCGTCGGCGGCGACCTGGTCTCCAGCCTTGCACTGTGGCCGTTGAACGGCCCGTTCATGCCCTGGCAACTGGTGAGCTATGCATTCCTGCACGGCAGCGTCATGCACATCGCCTTCAACATGTACGGCTTGTGGATGTTCGGCCGCGAGCTGGAAGCTCTGCTGGGGCGCAAGGTGTTCTACCAGCTCTATTTCGCCAGTGTGCTGACAGCCGGCATCATGCAGGTGCTGGTCACCACCCTGTCCGGCGGCATGTATCCCACCGTGGGCGCGTCCGGCGGCGTTTTCGGGCTATTGCTCGCCTACGGGATGTTCTTCCCGCACCGGGTCATCATGCTCCTGCTCCCGCCCGTGGCCATGCCGGCACGCATGTTTGTGTTCCTCTACGCAGCCATGGAACTCTTCCTCGGCGTCACCGGCACGCAAGCGGGCGTGGCGCATTTCGCCCACCTCGGCGGCATGATAGGCGCGTACCTGGTCATCCAGTTCGGGAACCGGGGGCGTTGGCGTTGAGTGGCGCGTGACGGCTTGCTGATCATTCCGTTGTGAGGTTCAAAGGTTGCGGTGATCCCAGCCAAGCATAAGCCTAAATTTGTTAGGATTCGCCGCTAGTCAGCGCACCGGGAATGATAAAAAGATAACGATGCCGCCCCCAACTTTGCTTTGGCTCCTTTAATCGATCCGCAGCTGCCGGTGCTGGGGGCTTGACTAAAAGCTGGTCAGCTGGCTTATTCAGCTCATAATTATGAGCTGAATAAGGAGCTATTATGGCAATGGAAACGATACTGTCCGACCTGTCGGTCAGCATGACGGAATTCAAGAAGAACCCCAATGAAGCGCTCAGGGAGTCGGGCGGGCAGGTGGTGGCCGTACTCAGTCACAATAAGCCCGCGTTCTACATGGTGCCTCCCGACCGTTACGAAGCCATGCTGGAAGCGATCGATGACCTGCACCTCGTGCGTGTGGCCAATGAACGCCTGAAACAAAAAGGCCGCGCCATCGAGGTGACTCTGGATGACCTCTAAACCGGCTGCGCGCAAAGCGGCCACGAAATACAGCCTCAAATTCGTGCCGGATGCCTGGCGCGAGTGGCAAGCGCTGGACGGCTCGATCAAACAGGCACTCAAACCGCTGCTGGGAAAACGGCTGCAAAACCCGCATGTCCCCGGCGCGCTTCTGCACCGCGAATTGGCGGGCTGCTACAAAATCAAACTGCTCAAACAGGGCTATCGCCCCGTGTACATGGTTGAAGACGACGTACTGGTCGTGCTGGTGTTGTCTGTCGGCAAGCGTGCAGACAGCGCGGCGCATCTGGCGGCAACAAAACGCATTAAATAATAGACGGGGAATAATCGTCATTCCGTGCGCGACCCGGAATCCAGCAGTCTCTTTACACCATTAACGCAACGCGTTAGCACTTTGATAATGCTTGCGTCCTTGGAATGCTAAAGTCACCGAAGCCCTGTTCAAACGTGAACGTGCTCCACGCTTCGCCAATATCGAACGGATCGCGCGTCGCAAGCTGGAGCAGCTGGATTGGGCGGGTAGCATCGAAGACTTGCGAATACCGCCGGGCAACCGGCTTGAAGCATTGAAAGGCGACCGCAAAGGCCAATGGAGCATCCGCATCAACGACCAGTGGCGCGTGTGTTTCCGGTTTAAGGATGGCAATGCACTGGACGTTGAGATTGTCGATTATCACTGAGGAGGTTTAACCGTGAAACCAACCAAAAGGCCAATCCCGATCCACCCCGGCGAAATCTTGCTGGAAGAATTTTTGCAGCCGATGAGTATCACCCAGTACGCGTTAGCCAAGGCTATTGGCGTATCACCCCGCCGCATCAACGAAATCGTGCATGGCGAACGTGCCATAACGGCAGATACCGACTTGCGCCTGTGCAAGTTTTTTGGATTGACTGAAGGCTACTGGCTGCGGGGCCAGGCACGTTATGACACCGAGATCGCCAAAGACAAACTCGGCGAAGTTTTGTCCCGCATTCAGCACTATCAACCGCAGGCGGCGTAGGAGCGAGCCAGCGAAATCCCAGGCGGCAAGCGCGAGATCAACGCACTTTCCTGCCGCTTGATTGTTTTTGGCATATAGCATAGAGTAAGGAATCCTTACTTTCCGATCGGAGCATTATCATGCTGGCTAAAATGACCTCTAAAAATCAGCTCACCCTGCCCAAGAGCGTGACGGCCATCGTTGGCACTGCGGAATACTACGATGTGGAAGCCCGCAACGGCCAGATCGTGCTTACCCCGGTGCGCATTCAGCGTGGCGACGCCGTGCGCGCCAAACTGGCCGAACTGGACTTGAACGAGCATGACATTGCAGATGCAGTCGCATGGGCGCGTAAACCAGCTGCAACGAAAAAATCCGGCGCTGCCTCTAAAAAATCCGCGAAGTAATGCCGCGATCCAAACCTATACCCCGCGTCGTTATTGACACCAATCTGGTGTTGTCCGCACTGGTATTTGCGCATGGACGACTGGCGCCGCTACGCCATGCATGGCAAGGCACGCGCTGTCAGCCGCTGGTATCAAGCGTCACTGCCACAGAACTCATACGTGTACTTGCCTATCCGAAATTCAAACTCACTGGCGCAGAACAGCAGGAACTGCTTGCCGACTATCTGCCCTATTGCACCACAGTGCGCGTGCCCGCCAAGCCACCCAGAACACCCGTTTGCCGCGATCCGTTCGACTTGCCTTTTCTGCAACTCGCCGTCACGGGCAAGGCGTCATACCTGGTTACCGGTGACCAGGATCTACTGAGCCTGGCCGGCCAATTTGTCTGCCCCATCATCACCGCCGATCAATTCATGAAAACGCTAAACCTGTAATCGATCCTCGATCCTCGCTCCTTGTCGCCCCCAGTCCCCAGTCCCCAGT
>DAICZN010000079.1 GCA_027311105.1 Gallionella sp. | reverse complement strand
CACGGATATTTGCCGGTAACGTTCGTGACGCACGCTACGACACGGGACACTCATAGGACTCGATCGGCGGACAGGAGCAGATCAGGTTCTTGTCGCCGTAAACGTTATCCACCCGCGCGACGCTGGGCCAGAATTTGTTGTCGCGCACCCATGGCAACGGGTATACGGCCTTCTCGCGCGAGTAGCCGTGCTTCCAGTCGCCGGACACCACCGCGCTGGCGGTATGCGGCGCATGCTTGAGGACGTTGTCCTTTTTGTCGGCCGTGCCGGCGATGATCTCGTCTATCTCGCCGCGGATGGCGATCATCGCGGCGCAGAAGCGGTCCAGCTCCGCCTTGGATTCGCTTTCGGTGGGTTCGACCATCAGCGTGTCGACCACCGGGAACGAGGTGGTGGGCGCATGGAAGCCATAGTCCATCAGGCGCTTGGCGATGTCGGAGACCTCGATGCCGGCCTCGCGCTTGAAGTCGGCGCAGGCCAGGATCATCTCGTGCGCGCAGCGGCCGTTCTTGCCGCTGTACAGAGTGGGGTAATGATCCTTCAATGATTCCTTGATGTAGTTGGCATTGAGTATCGCCTTGCGCGTGGCGGCTGCCAGTCCCGCGCCGCCCATCATTTTGATATAGCCGTAGGAAACCAGCAGGATCAGCGCGCTGCCGTAGGGTGCGGCGGATACCGCGTGTATCGCTTGCGCGCCGCCGGTCCTGGTCAGCGGATGTCCGGGCAGGAACGGCGCGAGATGCGCAGCCACCCCTATCGGCCCCATGCCGGGTCCGCCGCCGCCGTGCGGTATCGCGAAAGTCTTGTGCAGGTTCAGGTGGCACACGTCCGCGCCGATATTGCCGGGACTGGTCAGGCCGACCTGGGCGTTCATGTTGGCGCCGTCCATGTACACCTGGCCGCCGTTGTCGTGAATGATGCGGGTGATGTCTCTGATGCCTTCCTCATACACACCGTGTGTGCTCGGGTAGGTGACCATCAGGCAGGACAGGTCATCCTTGTGCCGTTCGGCCTTCTCGCGCAGGTCGGCTGTGTCTATGTTGCCGTTCCTGTCGCATTTCACGACGACGATGCGCATGCCGTTCATCGCCGCGCTGGCCGGGTTGGTGCCGTGCGCCGAAGCGGGAATCAGCGCCACGTTACGCTGTGCTGCGCCGCGCGAACGGTGGTAGGCCTGTATCACCAGCAGCCCGGCATATTCTCCCTGCGCGCCGCTGTTGGGCTGGAAACTCATCTTCGCAAAACCGGTGATCTCGCAAAGCGCCGCATCCAGTCCGGCGATGATTTCCTGGTAGCCCCCGGCCTGTTCGACCGGAACGAAAGGGTGCAGGTTGGCGAATTCTGGCCAGGTCAGCGGGATCAGTTCCGACGCGGCATTCAGCTTCATCGTGCAGGAACCCAGCGGGATCATTGAGTGGGTCAGCGACAAGTCCTTGTTCTCGAGCCGTTTGATGTAGCGCATCATCTCCGATTCGGAGTGATAGGCATTGAATACCGGATGACCCAGGATGGCCGACCCGCGCGGCTGTACGCGCATGGTCTGGGCAAATATCTGCGCCTGGGTGACGACAGGCGCGGCCTTGTCAACGGCTAGTGCAAACACCCGCAGGATTGCATTCAATGCGCCGGCATCGGTGGTCTGGTCCAGTGCGATCGTCAGGCCGTCGTCGCGGTACCGGAAATTGATCTGCGCCGCTTCGGCCAGCGCACGGATTTTGGCATTGTCGGTACCGGTGAGCCTGACGGTGTCGAAGAATAATTCTTCGGTCACAGCGTAGCCGAGCTTTTTCAATTCGCCGGCCAGCGCCACAGCGGACAGGTGCACCTGCAGCGCGATACCGCGCAGTCCGTCGGCACCGTGATACACGCCGTACATGCCGGCCATGATCGCCAGCAAGGCCTGCGCGGTGCAGATGTTGGAAGTGGCCTTCTCGCGGCGGATGTGCTGTTCGCGCGTCTGCAGCGCCATGCGCAGCGCGGGGTTGCCGTCGGCATCCACCGAAACGCCGATGATGCGCCCCGGCATGGAACGCTTGTGCGCGTCGCGGCAGGCGAAGTAGGCCGCATGGGGCCCGCCGTAACCCATGGGCACGCCGAAGCGTTGCGTGGAGCCGACCACGACGTCCGCGCCCCATTCACCGGGTGGCGTGAGCAGCACCAGGCTGAGGATATCGGCGGCCACAGCGATGGTCATGCCGTTGGCTTTGGCGCGCGTGACGAAATCGGCATAGTCATGCACTGCGCCATCGGCAGTCGGATATTGCAGCAACGCGCCGAACATTGAACCGTCAAGCGCGGCGGTCCTGAAATCGCCGGTCACCAGTTTGATGCCCAGCGGCGCGGCGCGCGTCTCCAGCAACTCTATGGTCTGCGGAAAACATTCGCCGGACACGAAGAAGCTGTCCCTGCCCTGCCCCGCCGCCTCGCGCGAACCCAGGCCATGCAGCATGGTCATCGCCTCGGCTGCCGCGGTGGCCTCGTCGAGCAGGGACGCGTTGGCGATTTCCATGCCGGTCAAGTCCATCACCATGGTCTGGAAATTCAGCAGCGCTTCCAGCCGGCCCTGCGCAATCTCCGCCTGGTAGGGCGTGTAGGCGGTGTACCAGCCCGGATTTTCCAGGATGTTGCGCTGGATCACCGGCGGCATGATGGTGTCGTGATAGCCCAGGCCGATATAGCTTTTGTACAGCTTGTTCTTCGCCGCGACGCCGCGCAGATGTTGCAGGTAAGCGTATTCGGACATGCCTTCCGGCAGGTTCAGCGGCTGCTTCAGGCGGATGGCCGGCGGGATGGTCTGGTCTACCAGTGCGTCCAGTGTGGGCGCGTTGATCTTGCGCAGCATGGCCTGGACTTCCGGCTCAGAAGGGCCGTTGTGGCGGTTTACAAATTGGTCGGTCTTGGGCATGGCGGGAGTTCTGCAAAATTCAGTAAGGTGTGTGAGCTGCCGGCATGCAGCCTGTGGCCGGCAGTCAAGCGGTTATTCGCTGCCGGTTTTCAGTTTGCCTCGCTGTCGACTACAGCCTGATAGGCTTTCGCATCCAGCAAAGCTGTGATATCCGCGGCATTATCCGGCTTCATCCTGAATATCCACGCGCCATAAGGGTCGCTGTTGATGGCTTCCGGCGTGTGCTCAAGATCGCCATTCACCGCTGTCACCACCCCGCTTACCGGCGCGTACACATCGGAAGCGGCTTTCACCGATTCGACGACGGTGCATTCTTCACCGGCGCCGAGCTTGCGTCCCACCTTTGGTGTTTCCACAAACACCATGTCGCCCAGCAGTTCCTGCGCGTGCCGGGTGATACCGATGCTGATGGTGCCGTCGGCTTCGGTTTTGACCCACTCGTGAGAGGAGGTGTATTTCAGGTTTTCCGGGTTGTTCATTTAAAACTCCTTGGGTCGATATTAACTGGTAGTTGGCTGGGAACGCCTAAAGATTGCAAACCGCTTTTCCATTGCGCGCGAATGGATATTTTACAGTTTTTGCGTCCAGCAATTTGCCGCGAATTTCAACTTGCACGATGTCACCAATCTTTACTGCGTCCGGCACGCGCGCCAGTGCGATGGATTTTTCCAGCGTGGGCGAAAAACTCCCGCTGGTGATCTCGCCCGCGCCAAAAGCGGTATGCACTTGCTGGTGGCCGCGCAACACGCCGCGATCCTCCAGCACCAGGCCGACCAGTTTGCGTGCCGGCGGCCTGGCCAGCAGCGCAGCCTTGCCGATGAAATCGCGTTCGCTCTTCAAGTCCACGGTCCAGGCCAGCCCCGCTTCCAGAGGATTGATGGATTCATCCATGTCCTGACCGTACAGATTCATGCCCGCTTCAAGGCGCAATGTGTCGCGTGCGCCGAGACCGACAGGCTTGACGCC
>DAICZN010000061.1 GCA_027311105.1 Gallionella sp. | reverse complement strand
CCGGTGAAGTAGGCATTGCCGTGCGAGCTGCGCTTGGAGCCGTCCATCACGAACAGGCCTTGTGCGGTAAAGCCGCACTTGGCCAGCAGGGCTTCGATGCGCGATTTCATCGCTTCGTCCTGCAGCGGCGAGAATTTGTTGAACAGCGGGGCGATGAATGAGGGATAGATAAACAGGATCAGCAGATTGAACACCACCCACACCAGCCACACGTACAGCCACCAGTAACTTCCCATGCGCTCCATCAGCCACAACACGCCGAAAAGCAGCGGCAGGCCGAGGATAGCACCGATCAATATGCCTTTCAGCGCGTCCAGCAGATACAGCTTGAAGGTTATCTTGTTGAAGCCGAAGCGCGCCTCGATGACGAAAGTGCGGTAAATATTGAACGGCGCTTCCAGCAAGGAGTAAATCACCAGCACTGCAACGAGGGTGGCCATGCCCTGCATGATCGGCGTGCCGAACCAGCCGCCCGGTCTGGAGGAAACCATTCCGGCAATGTATTGGATGCCTCCCGCCACGGTAAACGCCAGCAGCAGGGCCGCATCAAACAGCGCTCCCAGCATGTCGAAGCGCGTTTTTGCAGACGTGTAGTCGGCCGCCTTTTGATGATCGTCCAGCCGGACTTTTTCATGGAACGCTTCCGGCACCGCGGTTCGGTGTGCTGCAATGTGGGCCAGATGGCGTCGTGCCAGCCACAGCTTGGCCAGTGTCGTCAGAGCCAGGGCGGCGATAAAAATAAACGTGAATTGCGTGGCAGTCATGGCGGAGTCATATTCAGTGTTTGTAACAGGCGCGGTTGTGACACAATATACGCCTTACTGTTCAATTGTCGGATGCGCGAATTATGGCACAAAACCAAAACTACCTTATCTGGATAGACATGGAGATGACCGGGCTGGTCCCGGACACAGACCGGGTGATTGAAATTGCGCTGGTGATCACCGACAATAATCTGGAAACCATCGCCGAGGCGCCGGTGCTGGTGCTGCATCAGCCGGACAGCGTGCTGGATGGCATGGATGCATGGAACAAATCCACCCACGCCAAATCCGGCCTGATCGAAAAGGTAAAGGCCTCCACGCTGGATGAGGCGACGGTCGAGGAACAGATGATCGAATTTCTCAAGGAATATGTGCCGGTGCGCACCTCGCCGATGTGCGGCAACTCGATCTGCCAGGACAGGCGCTTCCTGGCGCGCTGGATGCCCAGGCTTGAAGATTATTTTCATTACCGCAATCTCGACGTCAGCACACTCAAGGAATTGGCCAAGCGCTGGAAGCCGGACATGGCGCAGGGGGTTAAAAAGCACGGCAAACACCAGGCCCTGGCCGACATCTACGAATCGATCGGCGAGATGAAACATTACCGTGAACATTTCATCAGGCTTTGAAAGGGCGTATAACAGGCTTGCCAGTATGCCGGCGCTGATTAATTTACAGCCTTCCGCCTGGGCGCCAAAAGCTTTGCATGGCCATCTGACAGGGTTGGCACACTACGCGAACCCCGTCGCTGGTTAACGGCAACCGAATGGCAGGCAACAGTTGGAGGTAACCAATGACCACTCATACACCAGTTGTACCTGACCCAGCCGACAACGACCAGGCTCGGGTGCTTGAACGGCCGGATGGCTTTTACTGGCAGGATATGCTGACTGAAAAAATGTACGGCCCTTTCCCGACCAGGGTAGAAGCCGTTCAGGACATGGAAAGCCAGAACGACAGCGGCTTTGAAGAGGGCGAGTCGCTGGAAGACGCGGAAGAGGAAATAGGCATTTCCACCTGGATAGACCCGGAAACCGGGGAGCCGGCGGAAGGATTGTCAACCCGCCATAGCGACGATTAACTCAGCCACGGCACGTTGCAAGTAAAACCCGGGTAAAACCACTGTGACGCCTGCCGCTCATTGGGCCGCATCCGGCCTTAACGGCTCCAACTGACGCGCAACAGGTTCTGGTCCGGGTTATAGTGGAATTCCAGCTCGCCCCGGTAGGCATGGTGCAAAGCCTCCCCGATGCCGCGCGCCAGATGGATGTCGGTGGTGGTCACCAGGGCGCCTTGTCCGTTCTTCTCGATCGCGATGATGCGCTGCAACGGGTGTTCAGCCTTTTCCTGCGCTTCCTTATGCTGTATCAGTTGCATGATCTCCTGCTCATGCTGCGCGAAAAAATCCCCCGCCACAGACACATAACCAGCCGGGAAATGATCGCGCGCGCGATGGCAGGCCGGGCAGGTTGTCTGATGCGCATTCTCGGGTTTGGGCAGCCATTGCCAGCGTCCGGAGCGGAACACCGCGCCGCAATACGGACACACGGTAGGCTCGGATAATTTGCCCCTGGCCTTATAGCTGTCCATTACCGTTTCCAGCGGCAGCCGGTCGCGGCGGATGGCATGGAATCCGGCGGGCATTGATAGATTTGCCATGATAGGCTCCTTGGTACCTGCCGATCTCCGCATTTTCCCCGTGCCCAGGGATGCGGAGATCGCCGGGATTTCAGCTTATTGCAACATTGATCAATTTGGCTTTGGTCTTGCCGGATTTCGGCAGCGTGACGTTGATCATGCCGTCCTTGAATTCGGCCTTGACCGCGGATTCATCGACATTGTCCGGCAACCGGAAGCTGCGCATGAAGCTGCCGTAGGAGCGCTCGATGCGGTGGAACTTCTTGTCTTTCTCTTCCTTCTCCTGCTTGCGTTCGCCGCTTATCGAGACCATGCCGTCTTCTATCGTGACTTTGACATTTTCCTTGTCCACACCGGGGATTTCACCCTTGATCATGTATGCGGTGTCGGTTTCGGTGATGTCGACGCTGGGTGTCCAGTCGGCCATGGTCAATAACTCGCGGTCCGGCTCGATGCGCGCCGGGGTACGCCCGAAGATTCGATTCAAGTGTTTGGAAACATCTTCCAACTCCAGGAATGGATCCCATTTAACTAAGTTCATGATAACCCTCCATAATAAAAGTTGAATTGGTAAAGACTGACCAGTATTCCAAAAACCACTGCTGGCTTTGTCCAATATGGTCCTGAAAACCAAAAATTCAAGGCATATTTGTGCGTGACAGATACACCCGGGCATGGGATTCCGCGGCGCAGGATACCGGTGGTACGGGGCCGGCTCTAGGGTCCGGGGGAAAACAGCGGCTGGACGCTTCAGTCCCGCGGTGCGTCCGGCAAATACAGCAGGTCCACCGGCACATGATCGGCCTTCCATAATTGCGAGATCACCGCTCGAGTGGTGTCCGACTGGGCGCTGCTCCAGAATTGCTCTGAACCGGCGCGGTCCCCGGTTGACAACAGGCTGGCGCTCTCCAGGCGGCGGCGCAACTCTCGCGCAATCGCGGCGGAAGGATCGATGATGGCGACCTCAGGCCCCGCGATCTCCCGGATCAATGCGGCGAGGAAGGGGTAGTGTGTGCAGCCCAGCACGATGGTGTCGGCACCCTGTGCCAGCAACGGGGCTATATATTGCTCGATCAATGATCGGGTTTTTTTACCGGACAAGTCGCCGGCTTCCACTTGTTCGACCAAACCGGGGCACGCCTGCATCAGGATTTGCACATTGGCGCCGAAGCGTTCGTGCAGTTTTGCGAAGTTGTCGCTGGCGATTGTCCGGCTGGTGGCCAGTACAGC
>DAICZN010000058.1 GCA_027311105.1 Gallionella sp. | reverse complement strand
GCTGTATGACCCGTCCACGAAAACCTGGACGCTCACCGGCCCGCTCAATACGGCGCGTTATTCCCATACCTCCACACTGCTGCCCAACGGCCAGGTGCTGGTCAGCGCGGGACAATACATCGCAGGCTCTGCTTCTCTTGCCAGTGCCGAGCTGTATGACCCGATCAAGGGAGTTTGGGCGTTCACCGGAACACTCAATACGGCCCGTTATGCGCATACCGCCACGCTGCTGCCCAATGGCCTGGTGCTGGTCAGCGGCGGGTTCGGCACGGCAAGCTCTATTGCCAATGCCGAGTTGTACAATCCTGCCACAGGAATCTGGACTCCCACCGGCCCGCTCAATACGGCGCGTTATGCCCATACCGCCACGCTGCTGCCCAATGGACTGGTGCTGGTCAGCGGCGGGTTCGGCACGGCAAGCTCTATTGCCAGTGCCGAGCTGTACAATCCGGCCACAAGAACCTGGACTACCACCGGCCCGCTCCATACGGCGCGTTATGGCCACACCGCCACACTGCTGCCCAACGGCCAGGTGCTGGTCAGCGGGGGATTCAGCTCAACAGGCGCTGCTCTTGCCAGTGCCGAGCTGTATGACCCGGCCACGGGGATATGGACGGCCACCGGCTCACTCAGTACGGGGCGTTATTACCACACCGCCACGCTGCTGCCCACCGGCCAGGTGCTGGTCAGCGGCGGATACAACCTGCTGGCAACAGGCTTTCTTGCCAGTGCCGAGCTGTATGACCCGGCCACGGGAAACTGGACGGCAGCCGGTAATCTGACGACGCCGCGGGAATACCACACCGCCACGCGCTTGCCCAACGGCCGGGTGCTGGTCACCGGAGGAGTCGACAGCGCTGGCTATCTTGCCAGTACCGAGGTGTATTGGTAAGGCTGCTGTCGTTTGGAGAAGTAGCAGAGCTGGAGCGACCCGGCAGTATTGCCGTTGAAACTGCGAGCCCGCCAAAATCGCAAATGTCCTGCCGGGCGGCATTCATTCTTGCGCGCCCCCGGCGTGGCTTTGGTGCCGTGCAGCAAAGGCCTCGCGTTGCGCGTCATCAGCCTGCATAGCCTATAATTCTGTCGTGCCGGTATATTACGGCGCGCCTGATGACGGCGGAACATGCATTTTATCGAACACCATTTTGTGTCTTTGGAGAAACGAATGAAACAACTTAAAGCAGTCTTGCTAAGCTTTGTTCTCGGCGGTGCAATCGGAATGTGGTTGGGCGTGAACATCGGGCGCGAAGTGCCACTGTATTCCAACCCGTTCAATACCAAATCGCTGAACCAGAAAATCAAGGATGTAACCGGGGAAACGCTGGAAAAAGGCGGGCATGCACTGGAAAAAACCGGCCAGGACCTGCAGGACAAGCTGAAGCATTAAGCGCCAAAGTCGCCCGCGATACAGCCCGCAATCTGCATGGGGCCGCATGCGGAAAATTTCGCGGACCGGCGGCACCCTGCTTTTGACCCCGGACGAAATAACCGGTGCGGCGGACGGCATAAGTGCTGTACGGAGGACTCAGTTCGCGGAGTATTTTTTCAGGCTGATCATCAGCACGCCGGCCAATACCAGTATCGAGCCTGTCATCTGCACCAGCGACAACTGTTCGCCCAGAAACACATAGGCAAGATAAATGGTGGAGACCGGGCCGATCGAGCCTATCATCGAGGTATGCATGGAACCGATGCGCCGCATCGCCGCTGCCAGCAGGAATGCCGGCAACACCGTGGAAAACACCGCCATCGCGACACTCAATCCATATACCCTGAGCGGAAGATCCAGGTCGGCGGCCTCATGTGTGGCCGCGAACTGCAGCAAGCACGCGGCGCTGGCCACCGTCATTACATAGGCGGTGAACCGCGTCGCGCCTATCCTGGCGATGGTGTGCCCCGCACCCACCAGATACACCGCGTAAGCCAGTGCGCTGCCAAAAACCAGTATCGAACCCAGCGGCGCATCGTGCTGCGTGACATGCATATCGTGCAGGAAAACCAGGGCGATGCCTGCATAGCTGAGCACCAGTGCAAGCAAGACAGCGCGCCCGATCCTGTGCCTGAAGAGCAGCGCGGAAATCAGCACGACCATGGTCGGATACAAAAACAGGATCAGCCTCTCCAGGCCCGCACTGATGTATTGCAAGCCCAGAAAATCAAGATAGCTGGCCAGGTAATAGCCGACCAGGCCCAATCCGAGTACGGCCCACTTGTCTCTGGTTGTAATCGCATCATGGTTTTTGTTCCGGTTTTCCCTTGCCGCGATGACCAGGAAGAACGGCACTGAAAATGCCATGCGCAACGCCAGCAGGGTGATCGGATCCACCGCATCGACATAAGCCAGCTTGACCATCACAGCCTTGGCGGAAAAGCCGATTGCCGCGACCAGCGCGAAGCCGATACCGGTTATTTTTTGACGCGAGGAAAAAATATATTGTGCTGCAGTAGACATGTGGGACCCTTCAGATATTGCGGGCGAATATTACGGCCAAATATCGCGGGTCTTGTGCAAGGCCCGGGCTGCCGGGCCTGAACAATCACAATCAGACCCGCGCGCTGCATGGAATTACTTCAGGAAGACAGGGGCGCGGACGGGGATGTGCGCCACAGTCGCTTGACGGGGAGAGGGTTGCCTTGATTTGCAGGGCTGGGAATTCTCATGGGTTTGAACTATACCAAAACAAATCCGGGGTATCGAACCAATGATGCCGGTCGATTATACCGGCGTCAACTTTTCCGGCGAACTGCGATCAGCACCGCCCACACGCCCAACGCGATATAACAGATCAGCGACCATTCGGGGATGCCGAGGGTGAGGAAAGTCCAGCCCTTTTCCGCGCACTCGCCGGAACCGTGCATCAGTTCCTTCAACACGCGGGACATCGGCATCGTATCCAGCATGTAATCCAGCCCCGGGCCGCAGGCCGGCACCTGATCCTTGGGCAAGTGCTGTATCCAGATGTGGCGCGACGCGACTCCCACGCCGGTCAGCGACAGCAACACGACCAGCGCGGCATAGACGCGCTCCCCGACTCGTTTCGGGCCGTGCAGCGCGGCCAGCGCGAACACTGCCAATAGCGCGATGAAAATCACCCGCTGCACCATGCACAACGGGCACGGATCCTGGTGCCTGACGTACTGCAGGAACAGCGAAAATCCCATCAGGCCCGCGCAGAACAGCGCGCCTGCCAGATACAGCCAGCGATTGGAGACGCCTTGCCATAACTTGCACATCATCGTTTGGTTTCCCATATAAATTTTGGCATAGAAATTTTGGACTGGCTTCCACTGGTAATGCGCCGCATGCGCAAATTCCGCGGCATCATACCCCAGGTTGAACACCGGGGAACGATAGCAGGGTGACAAGATTTTTAAATTACGGGAAACTGTTTCACCGCTATGCGGCACCCGGCAGCAACCGGCCTACTCCTTACGGCGAAACATCAGGCCGAAACAGTGGACGGCTTGATGGTTTTTTGCAGCATGACCTGCGGTAAATCGGGGTTGCGATTGCTGTTGCTGTCGACCAGTTGCTGCAAGGAGATTTCTTCCAGGTAACTGTATATCTTCGCGTTCAATCCCATCCACAAATCATGGGTGATGCATTGCTGGTTTTCGCCATCGCAGTTGCCCTTGCCGCCGCATTTGGTCGCATCCAGGGGTTCATCCACCGCCACCACAATTTCAGCGATGGATATCTTGCTGCCGGGGCGCGCCAGATAGTACCCGCCGCCCGGCCCGCGCACGCTTTCGACGATGCGGTTTCTGCGCAATTTTCCGAACAACTGTTCCAGATATGACAGCGAAATCTTTTGCCGCTCGCTGATCGCAGCAAGAGTCACCGGGGCTTTGCCACCCCGCATCGCCAAGTCGACCATCGCAGTCACGGCAAAACGTCCCTTAGTAGTTAACCGCATATCACCTCCTGGTAATTGGCCTGATTGTTAGTTGGGATTTCTGCCGGTACAGATTGCATCCGGCCCACCGTAAATTCCATGTACGGACAATACAATACCCGAATATTTCAGTCAACTATCTTGTTCAAATGATTGGGGTCAAATTTGTCCGCAGTGGCATGCTCATCCGCCACGGGCACGCCCAGCTTTTCGAGTTGCTGCAGGATGAAATCGATACGCTGATCCACCGTCACGCTATGCCCGATGAGTCCGTGCAACGCCTTGTTGACAGGGTCGTTCTGGTCGTTGCCTATCCCGTAGGCATTGAAACCGGGCTTGGCCTTTTTCTCTTCGTCCAGAATGCGCGCCGGAATACCGGCTGCCGTTGCTCCGGCGGGAACATCCTTGACCACCACAGCATTTGAACCGATCTTTGCGCCATCGCCGACGGTGATCGGGCCGAGTATCTTGGCGCCCGCCCCGACCACCACGCCGTTGCCCAGCGTGGGATGGCGCTTGCCTTCCTTCCATGAGGTTCCGCCCAGTGTCACGCCATGGTACAGGGTCACGTCATTGCCGATTTCGGCGGTCTCGCCGATCACGACGCCCATGCCGTGGTCGATGAAGAAGCGCCGGCCTATGGTTGCGCCGGGATGGATCTCGACGCCGGTAAACCAGCGCGCGACATGCGACAGGAAGCGCGCCAGCCACTTCAGGTTGGCGTGCCACAAGGTGTTCGACATGCGGTGCATGATGCGCGCATGCAAACCCGGATAGCAGGTCAGCACTTCAAACGTGCTGCGCGCGGCAGGGTCGCGGGCGAATACGCTGGCAATGTCTTCTTTAATATTTGCGAACATCATGGGTATTTGAAATATCCGGGTTCTCTTGCTGGTAACGCGCCCTGAGACGCGCATTATACTCGGTGGCGATACTCAAAATGCCGCGCAGGATATTGATTTCCTCCTGCTCCAGGCGCGCCCGCGCATACAAACGGCGCAAGCGCTGCATCATGCGCGCCGGATTTTGCGTGGTGAGGAATCCGATTTCGAACAGGGTCTTTTCCATGTGCGCAAAAAATCCCTCCAGCTGCTCATGCGGTGCCGGCTGCACCTGCTGCGCGACCGGCACAAAGCCCCGCGACGCGACGCTCAATTCATAGCCCATCACCTGCACCGCAGCCGCAAGATTGAGCGATGAAAACCCGGGATCGGCGGGAATATTCACCAGCGCCTGGGCCTTGCCGATTTCTTCGTTGGTCAATCCCGACATCTCGGTGCCAAACAACAATGCCACCGGCTGCGAGGCGGCATGCTGCAACAACAGCGGCATCGCCTCGCGCGGCGTCTGCACCCCGATCGAGATATCGCGCAGCCGCGCCGTCATCGCCACCGTGAACACCACGCCGTGCAGGGCTTCGTCGATCGAACCGCACAGCACCGCATCGCGCAGCACATCATCCGCCCCCGCCGCCATCGCATCGGCCTGCGGGTCCGGGTAGTGGCGCGGGTTGATCAGGTACAGGTGGCGCAGGCCCATGGTCTTCATCGCGCGCGCCGCCGCGCCGATATTTCCCGGATGGCTGGTGTGACTGAGTACGACCCTGATGTTATTCAACATATCCAACATATTCCAAAACGTGTATTCATGCGTAGGGGCGTATGGCAATACGCCCATTGGTGTGGCAAACGCCCTTGATGGCGTATCGAAAAATGGCGTATTGCCATACGCCCCTACAAACTATTTGGTTTATTCAAAACGCGTTTCCAACTAGAATACGGGTCTGGATTCAATCGCTCATTAAACTGAAGGAACTCATGCATCCCATGCTCAACATCGCGGTGAAAGCCGCCCGTCGCGCCGGCAATCTTATCCACCGCTCCGCCGACAAGGTCGACCATCTCACCATCACCCGGAAATCCCACGCGGATTTCGTCAGCGATGTGGACAAGGCCGCCGAGCAAACCATCATAGAAACCCTGCTGGACGCGTATCCTGACCACGCGATTCTAGCAGAAGAGAGCGGCAGCCAAGGCGAATCCGAATACCTCTGGATCATCGACCCGCTGGACGGCACCACCAATTTCCTGCATGGTTTCCCGCAATATGCCGTGTCGATCGGATTGCAGCACAAAGGCATCATGACCCAGGCGGTGGTATACGACCCGGTCAAGAATGAGCTGTTCACCGCCACGCGCGGACGCGGCGCATTCCTCAACGACAAGCGCATGCGCGTCACCAAACGCCTGCATCTGGCCGACAGCCTGATCGGCACCGGTTTCCCCTACACCCGGTTCGAACACATGGATGCCTATATCGGAATTTTCAAAGACCTGATGCAGAAGACTGCCGGTCTGCGCCGGCCCGGCTCCGCGGCGCTGGACCTGGCGTGGATGGCGGCGGGACGCTACGACGGCTTCTTCGAGACCGGGCTCAAACCCTGGGACATCGCCGCAGGCACGCTGCTGATCACCGAGGCGGGCGGCATGGTCAGCGACCTGAGCGGCAACGAGGGCTACCTCAAGTCCGGACACCTGTGCGCGGGCAATCCCAATATCCACCCGCTGCTGCTTGAGGTGATGGCGCCGCATTTGACAGCGGGATTGAAGGGCAAGTAACGCGGCAGGCTAAACCTCGCGATTCAGCACCTGATATGCCGAGGTTGCATCGCCGGGGATGCCAAACCGGTATGTGCCTTTGCCCGCTGCCTTGGCGGCATACATGGCCTTGTCCGCCACAATCAGCAAAGTACCCTTGGACGGCGCATCATCGGGATAACACGCTATCCCGATACTCGCACCGACATGAACACAAAGACCTTCCATAGCGAAGGGTTGGGCTATCGATTCGACAACCTTGTTGGCGATCATCGCCACGGCTTCGCGCCCGTGGGTGTCATTCAAAATCATCGTGAATTCATCCCCGCCCAGGCGCGCCAGGGTATCGCTTTCACGAACGCACAGACGCAGGCGCTCGGCCACCTGCACCAGCAGCAGATCGCCGACATGATGGCCATGCATATCGTTGACTTGCTTGAAGCCATCCAGATCGACAAACAGCAGCGCAAGACTTTGCTTGCTGCGTTTCGCCGCGATGATGGCCTGCCCGAGCCGGTCGTAAAACAGGGTCCGGTTCGGCAAATGGGTCAGCGCATCGTAGTGCGCCAATTGCTCGATGCGCTGCAGCACAAGCTTTTGCTCGCTGATATCGCGCAACATGGCAGTAAAAATATGCACGCCGCCGGACTTGATTTCGGTTACCGAAATTTCCATCGGAAACGGCATGCCATTCTTGCGCCGCCCCTGAAGCTCCTGGGTTTTTCCGATCACATGCGCCTGCCCGGTCTGCAGGTAGCGTGTTATATGCCCATCGTGTTGATCCCGGTAAGGTGGAGGCATCAGCAACGAGACATTCTTGCCGAGTATCTCGGCCTCGCTGTAACCGAATATTTTTTGCGCGGCGAGATTGAAAGACTGGATATTGCCCTTGGTATCGATGCTGATGATCCCTTCCGCCGCCATTTCGAGGATCTTGTGTGACTTGATATTTTCCAGATTCAACGCGTTTTCCAGCGGCTTCATGAAAAAATACCAGAAAAACGGGACGCACAGCGAAGTCAGCAGGATCGCATCGACATAAGCTTCCGGCCAGTTCATTTCGGATTTGGCCTGGATGATGTCAAGCAAATACATGATGCTGAATTCGGCAACAAAGACGAATATGAGCAGAATCAGGAAAAATATTTGAGGACGTTGTTTGACGAACACGATTCAGCGGCCCTCCTGCACACGCATCAAACCAGACCGATCAAACTTTGCTTTGCACAGCAAGCAAGCCATGATAACTTCTCCAAAATCATGCAAAAACCCAGCTCCGTAATCCGACCGCGATGAACATGCGAGATATTACCCCAAACCACACGCCGATGATGCAGCAATACCTGCGCATCAAGGCCGAGCATCCCGACATGCTGCTGTTCTACCGCATGGGGGATTTTTACGAGCTGTTCCACGACGACGCGGTGCGCGCGGCCAAATTGCTGGACATCACGCTGACCCAGCGCGGCGCATCCAATGGAACGCCGATCAGGATGGCAGGCGTGCCCTACCACGCCGCCGAGCAATATCTGGCGCGGCTGGTCAAGCTGGGCGAGTCGGTGGCGATCTGCGAACAGATCGGCGACCCCGCCGCCGGCAAGGGCCCGGTGGAACGCAAGGTGGTGCGCATCGTCACGCCCGGAACACTGACCGATTCGGCATTGCTCGAAGAAAAGCGCGACAGCCTGCTGCTGGCAGTGCATGGGCGGGATGGCAAGCTGGGTCTGGCCTGGCTGAATCTGGCCTCGGGGCAATTTTTTGTCAGCGAGACCGCCGCTGAAAACCTGCCCGCCGAACTGGAACGCTTGCAACCGTCGGAAATCCTGCACGCGGAAAATGCCGCGACGCCACAAAATAATGCGCCTAAAAAATCATTGCCCGACTGGCACTTCGAACTGGAGACTGCGCGGCGCGCGCTGTGCCAGCAGTTCGCCACGCTTGATCTCGCCGGTTTCGGCTGCGATGACTTCAGCGTGGGATTGGAGGCCGCCGGTGCGCTGCTCGGTTATGCCAGACTCACGCAAGGGCAAAGCATCGCCCACGTCCGCGGCATGCAGGTATATAGCGCCAACCAGTACGTGCGCATGGATGCCGCAACCAGGCGCAACCTGGAAATCACCCAGACACTGCGCGGGGAGCCCGCCCCCACGCTGCTGTCGCTGCTCGACACCTGCGCCACCAACATGGGCAGCCGGTTGCTGCACCACTGGCTGCACCATCCGCTGCGCGACCGCGCAGTGCTCGGTGCAAGGCTGGATGCGGTAAATAATCTCGGCGAACTCCATTTCAAGGTGCACGAGCAACTCAAACCCTGCGTGGATGTAGAACGCATCACCGCACGCATCGCATTGCGCAGCGCGCGTCCGCGCGACCTGTCCGGCCTGCGCGACACGCTGTTCACCTTGCCACAGTTACACGCCGTTCTTGGTAGGGTGGGCAACACCGTTGCCCACGCGGATTCTCACCTTGACGAACGCGTGGGCAAACAAACCTGCCCACCCTACCCCTTGCTACAGACTTTGTGCGATGCCCTGCAAGCCGACCCTGCGCTGGCCGAGCTGCTGCAAAAAACCATCAAACCCGAACCTTCCTCCGTCCTGCGCGAAGGCGGAGTGATCGCCGACGGCCACGACGCCGAACTCGATGAATTGCGCGGCATCCAGACCAATTGCGGCGATTTCCTGCTGGCGCTTGAAAGCCGCGAACGCGCTCGCAGCGGCATCGCCACCCTGAAAGTGGAATACAACCGCGTGCATGGTTTCTACATCGAGGTGACGCACGCGCAGTCTGCCAACGTGCCGGATGACTACCGACGCCGCCAGACGCTGAAGAACGCCGAGCGCTATATCACGCCGGAACTGAAGACCTTCGAGGACAAGGCGCTGTCCGCCAACGAGCGCGCGCTTGCGCGCGAAAAATTTCTCTACGAACAATTGCTGGACCAGCTCGCGCCTTTCATCCCGCAACTGCAGCGCATCGCCGCCGCGATCGCCGAACTGGATGTGCTCGCGACCTTTGCCGAACGCGCCGCCACGCTGAATCTCAGCGCGCCGAAATTTTCCGGCGATGCGCGAATCTCCATCACGCAAGGCCGCCATCCGGTGGTGGAGGCCCAGATAAAAAACCAGTCCGGGCAATTCACGCCGAACGACACCGCGCTGAACGAGGCGCGCCGCATGCTGCTGATCACCGGCCCGAACATGGGCGGCAAGTCCACCTACATGCGCCAGGTCGCGTTGATCGCGCTGCTCGCGCATGTCGGCTGCTTCGTCCCGGCACAGGGAGCCGTGCTCGGCGAGATCGACCAGATCTTCACGCGCATCGGCGCGTCGGACGACCTTGCAAGCGGACGCTCCACCTTCATGGTCGAAATGACCGAAGCCGCCAACATCCTGCACAATGCCACCGAGAAAAGCCTGGTGCTGGTGGACGAGATCGGGCGCGGCACGTCCACCTTCGACGGCCTCGCCCTTGCCTACGCGATCGCGCGCCACCTGCTGGAAAAAAACCGCAGCTACACGCTGTTCGCCACCCATTATTTCGAACTGACGCGGCTGTCGGATGAATTCCCGCAACTGTCCAACGTCCACCTCGCCGCGATCGAACACCAGCACAGCATCGTGTTCCTGCACTCAGTGAACGAAGGTGCGGCCAGTCAGAGCTATGGCCTGCAAGTCGCCGCGCTGGCCGGCGTGCCCAACGATGTGATCCGCACCGCGAAAAAACAGCTGCTCAAGCTGGAACAGAACAGCGCCGCGCAAAATCCGCAGGGGGATCTGTTCGACAAGAAGCCGGAAATGCCGGAACCGGAAGAGCATCCGCTGCTGGCAGCGTTGCGCGAAGTACAGCCGGATGAATTGAGTCCGAAGGAAGCGCTGGAGAGGCTGTATCAGCTGAAAAAATTAGTGTAGAGGAAAAAATAGTGGGCTGCTTATATCAACTAATCTTCCCAAACGGCAAATCGTACATTGGAATATCAAGCAAGACTGCTGAGCAGAGATTCAAAGTTCATTGCCAGAACTCAAAAAATGGCATTACGGAATACCCAGATTATTCTCCGAAAGAGAAGGCCTTCGCCGACAAGAAATATGGACTTGATAATTTTGGCCCATTACCTTGACTCACTCAATTGGGGAAAGCAATTAGGGAATATGGAAAAGAAAACGTTATTGTTAGGACTATGGTTGTGTCAAACGACATGGAGTATCTGCAAGAATTAGAAATTAAAGCAATTAAGCGATACAGAACGCTTTATGACGAACTCGCTCATTTTTCAGGTTACAACACATCAAAAGGAAATTGCCCCAAAGAAATTGATTACGTTGTTATAACAAAAAAATGGCGTTTGACCATTACTCCCTCGTCTCCTTGGCCACCCAAATATTTTACAAACGAAGCAAAATATGTTGCAGATTTTGACACTCTAAACGAGGCTTGCCGAATTCGTGAGGCAATACGTAGAGAAGAGTTTCTCCATTGGATGGAATATGTGAAAAATATTCGCCCAGCCCAGTAGGGTGGGCACGATTCTATGCCCACGCGGCAATTGAAAAGATGGTGGGCACAACGTGCTCACCCTACAATTTAAAGTTTTGAATTCCGCTTTTCATCCCCTGAGCGCCGCCTCGATCAGTTGCAAGGAAGCGGAGGTTTAGGCGAGCACTGTTCGAGTCCCGCAGTGGGGCGCGGGGTGTGCGCCCCGCCAGGTCGAGTTGCGCAGCCCCGCTTGCTTGCGGCTGATCGAGGGAACCCCGCAGGGGCGGCGA
Source organism: Gallionella sp. (assembly GCA_027311105.1). Lineage (GTDB taxonomy): Bacteria > Pseudomonadota > Gammaproteobacteria > Burkholderiales > Gallionellaceae > Gallionella. The sequence goes on along the minus strand of DAICZN010000058.1, from coordinate 6,570 downwards.
ACCGGGGTCGCCTTCTTTTTGGTTACTTTTTCTTTGGCGAAGCAAGAAAAAGTGCCTGATGAAACTACTAGCCATCTGACTAACCCGTCAAACGACGCCGGGTAAGTCATTGGTTATAGCTGCCGGGCTACCACCGGCGGTTTTGGTTTAGCAGTTCAGCGAGCTCCCGCACATCCCTCGATACGGCTACGCCTACTCGGGACGAACGACCTTATGATTTTCCCCGGCGGTATTGATTTGTTTTGTGCAACGAATTAAACGGGCCAAGCTCGACTTGATTCCAACTACGCCCAAGCGCGCGTCAACAACTCATCCATCGCGCCGGTGATACGGTCGCCTTCTAGCGCAAGTGTGGCGACCTTTTCGCCCAACTGATCGGTGGCGACAGATACGATCTCCAGCGGATGCAATACCACTTTCACCCCTTTGACCGTGAACACGGGATTGAGCGGCGTATCGACAAATGCGGCTGAACGGTCAAGGCTGCTGCGGCGCACCAGCGGGATCACGACTCTGCGGCGGTAGCTGTCGTACAGGGATGATTGAACCACGACCACGAACGGAATCGTCTCGCGCTGTTTTCCGGTATTCCGGTGAACGTCAAACTGCGCCATTACAGTGTGGAATGCTCGTCGGCAAACGAGCCGAACTGCTCGTTGAAAGCATTCCAGCCCTGCGCCGCCGCGTCGGCGTTACCCTGCTTTGCCTGGCGCACTACGTTCTGTTTCAGCACGTAGTCGGCCAATAGCTGCTCGACCACACCGGATAGATTACCCGTCATGCCTTTGGCCTGGGACACCAGATCTTCGTTGAGAGTGAGATTGACGGCGCGTTTGCGCGCCTGATTGCTTTGCATGGATTTCATGGGCACCTCCTATGCGCATAGTATGCGCATAGCACGTATTTGTGAAGTGGTAAATTCGCGACGGGCTCAGCTACGCATCTTCCTGTGCCACCACGAAAAAAGGATGACATAACTAAGGGCCGCTTGATTCAGGCCACCTGTGTATCTACCATGTAACCCTCGAAAGCACTCCATGCGCACCGCGCCGGCATTTCTCTGCGCGGTGCGCCGCGTAAAAATTCGTCACTGTAACGCGTGCCCATCATGGGGCTCTTGCCGGGTATTGCTCCACTCCACCCGCATCAGGCTTCGGTATCAGACGACAAGTACGGAGTACCCGTGGAGAGGCATTGCTAACCCGCTTTCCCCGCAGACGCGATCCCCGATATCTTGCCGAGCGCCTCGGTCAATTCCTTTATCCTGGCTTCGAGTTCGTCCGTTTTTTTTATGCGGGCTTCCTGCCCGGACAGTTCCTTCACCCTGGCTTCAAGCATTACGGCCTTTTCTGCCATCTCCGCCGTTTTGGCCTGTTCCTGCTTGAGGATAGCCCGCAGCTGTTCGATGGTCATCTGCAATTCGAGCGACCTGTTCTTTTCCTCTTGAAGCTGTGCATTCTTCTTGACCAGCTCAAGTGCCTTTTCCTGGGCCTCGGTAAGATTGTTTTGCGCAGCAGCGCTTTTTGCGCCCTCCGGAAAAATATGGGTTTTTACGGTTTTATCCATAACGTCTATTCTCGCGATTTCCGGTTGGCAACGCAACGCCCGGCAACCGGGAAACATAATGGAGCTACAGGTATACGCAAAAGCGAAGCCCGGATTGTGCGCTGAGCTAGGGTTTTGTAGTGTCCGGAGCCGGGGGCGGATTGTCGCCCTCGGGCACCTGGGGCTGGATGCCATCCTTGAGCGGCGACTGGGCAGGAACGACGAATGCCCGCTTGTTGGCCGATGGATGCCTGTTTGCCGACGGATGGATGACGGGAGATATCACAACCGATGATGCCGGCTGGATCGGGTCTGACAGCATGGCGGGGCTGCCTGCCTGATTCGCCGGCAAGCTGTCGTGTGTCGCAAGCGGCGCCCTCTGTTTGTGTGCTGGTTTGACCTTGCCCGGCTGCGCAGCGATCTGCCCGGGGGCATTCACCTGTGGCTGTTGCGGTTCGGGTGGCCGGCGGGTCGCCATGCCCTCCAGCAGGATCTGAGTCCGCGTTTTTTGCCTCTTGGCAGCAGGAGTAAAGTCTTCGGGGTCGAAAACCGGAGGACCAACCCGTATCCTTGCGCTCAAGGGTAGCGGAGGCGGAGCGTTCAGCATTTGTTGCAATGCAACCCACCCCCGCCAGGCTGCTATGGCAATCAGTATAAACACCAGGGCCGCCAGCATCCGTGCGCGGCGCTTCTTGTCCCGTTCGCAGACCACGCGTATCCTGGGCCTGCCGAATATGGTACGGGTGATTTTCGCCTCGCCGATGTCCATCCACAAGCCCGGTTTTTGCTGAGCGCCAGTTTCCAGCCGCTTCCGGTCTGAAATATCGAATTGGCTGATCTCGTGCACCATTGTCCCGCCCCCTGAGTTTGCAGCTCGACAGCCACATGATAACAAGTAATGGCCAGGTTACAACCGCGAATATGGCGGGAAACGTACCCGGCCGGGGGCAGGTTCGAGTTGGCTATAATGGAATGCCGGATGTCCCTTCCAAATTCACAGCCCATGCCCCATCTTGTCGTATCCATCTCCGGCCACGGCTTCGGCCATGTCGCGCAGACCGCGCCTGTCCTGAACCTGCTGCATGTACTCAAGCCGGAGCTGCGCATCACGGTGCGCTCCGCCGTGCCGCTCGCCCATCTGCGTGCGCGCATCCATGCGCCTTTCACACACCTGCCCGGCGAGGGAGACATCGGCATGTTGATGTCCTCGGCGCTGGATGTGCGCATCGCGGAAAGCCGTGCGGCCTATCACGCTTTCCACGCCGACTGGGGTGCGCGCGTCGCGGAGGAGGCGCATCTGCTGCACGAACTCGGCGCGGACATGGTGCTGTCCAACGTCGGCTATCTGGCGCTGGCGGGCGCACAGCTGGCCGGAATCCCGAATGCCGCGCTGTGTTCGTTGAACTGGTCGGACATCTATAGGCATTATCTTGGCGATGACACGATCGCCGCGCAGATACATGGCTGCTATGCCAGCGCCGGTGCTTTCCTGCGTGCCACGCCGGGCATGGCGATGGGTGATCTGCCCGGGCTGGTCCCGGTTTTGCCAATCGCCGCGACCGGTACCAACAGGCGCGCAGAACTCGACCTGCATCTCAAACTCCCAGCCGATGAAAAGCTGGTGCTGGTCAGTCTGGGCGGTATCGCCTCCCGCTTGCCGATCGAGCACTGGCCGCGCATCGATGGTGTTCGCTGGCTGGTGCAGCAAAGCTGGCAGGTCGGGCATCCCGATGCGATCATTCTCGAATCACTGCCGGTGAGTTTCGGCGACCTGCTCGCCAGCTGCGACGCGCTGATCTGCAAGCCCGGCTACGGCAGCTTCGTAGAGGCTGCAAGTTGTGCGGTGCCGGTGCTCTATGTCAGCCGTGCCGACTGGCCGGAATCGCCCGCCCTGATTGCATGGCTGCAACAACACGGACTGTGCCGCGAGGTCTCGCGCGAAGTTCTGGAACAGGGAATGATCGCTGAAGTGCTAAAAGAAATCTGGAGAGTGCCGCGCCCGAAACCGGTTATTCCGCAAGGCGCGGAGCAGGTGGCGAAGTGGCTGGCTGAAAGACTTGATTTGTAGTTGATCGCCGGAACGCAACCCAAATCAAAAGCCTCTGGAAAACGTAGCGAGCGATGGCAGAGCTAGGCGCGACAGGTTGAGAAAGCGGAATGTACTCATAGTACATGAGCATTTCGAGACCTATCGCAACAACGCTCTGTCGAGCGGATAACCAATGACTTGGTTGGCGTAGCTTGCCAACTTAGTCAGATGGCTAGTGGTTCCATCAGTAGTTTTACGGTGGCTTTTTTAGTGGACGTGCCCGCCCTCTTCGTGCACATGCCCGTGTTCCAGTTCCTCTTCCGTGGCTTTGCGCACGCCTGTCACGGTGCAATTGAATGTCAGCGTCTTGCCGGCCAGCGGATGATTGCCGTCCACCGTCACCTCGTCGTCGGTCACTTCCACCACGGTGAAGAGAATAAAGTCATCATCGTCCGATGCCTCGGGCGCGCCTTCGAACTGCATGCCCACCGCGACGTCTTTGGGGAAAGAACTGCGCGGCTCCACTTCGACCAGGGTGTGGTCGTATTCGCCAAATGCATCGTCCGGTTCCATCGTGACGCTGCATTTGTCGCCGACATTCTTTCCGTGCAGAGCCTCTTCCACCAGCGGGAAAATACCGTCGTAGCCGCCGTGCAGGTAGCTGATCTGCTCTTCCACTCTCTCCAGCAATTCGCCGGACGAGTCGAACAATTCATAACTCAAGGAGACTATCGTGTCTTTGGCGATTTTCATTTCGTGTCCTTTATCAAATTGAGAATTTCCTGCGCATGGCCGTGCGCCTGCACGCCGTACATGACATGGCGCAGCTTGCCGTGCTTGTCGATCACGAATGTGGAACGCTTGATCGACAATTTCTTTTGTCCGTCGACTTCCTTTTCATACATCACACCGTAGCGCTTGCAGACCCGCGCATCGGGGTCGGAAAGCAGCCATACAGACAAGCCGTACTTGTCGCGAAACGATGCATGGCTCAGGCAGTCATCGCGGCTGACACCGATCACGACGGTGTCGAGCTTGCTGAACTCGTGTTCCAGCGCGCTGAATTCATTGGCTTCCAGAGTGCAGCCGGGAGTGTCGTCCTTGGGATAGAAATACAGCACGACATTCTTCCTGCCCTGCAAGGACGCAAGGCTGACAGTCTTCATTTCGCAATCGGGCAACTCGAAGTGCGGCGCTTCTATTCCTGTAACAAGCTGTACAACCTGCATGTGCATTTCCCCCCAGAGGCGCATTTTAAACACTTTTCGGTCGCGCTATATGAAGAATTTTCGCCATACCCGCATTACCGGCGGGACGGCTATAATCGGCGCGATGAAAAGCAAACTTGCACTGCTGGGCGGCCTGGGCGCCAACAAATTTCTGCGCGATTACTGGCAGAAGAAACCCCTGTTGATCCGCCAGGCCATTCCGGGATTCAACGGCTTGCTTGACCCACGCCAATTGATCGCGCTTGCCTGCACTGAAGATGTCCAGGCACGCCTGGTGACACAACAACGCGGCAAATTCGAATTGCGCCAGGCGCCGTTCGAACCCCAAGATTTCGACCTGGCCGGCAAGGTCAAGTGGAGCGTATTGGTGCAGGGCGTGAACCATCACCTCCCCGAAGCGGCCGCACTGCTGAAAAATTTCTCCTTCATTCCCCATGCGCGGCTGGACGATCTGATGGTGAGCTACGCGCCCAAAGGCGGCGGGGTTGGTCCTCACTTCGACTCCTACGACGTTTTTTTGCTGCAGGGTTCCGGGCACAGACGCTGGCAGATATCTTCGCAATCGGACCGCAGCCTGATCGCCGGCGCGCCGCTGCGCATCCTGAGCGACTTCAGGGCCGAGCAGGAATGGGTGCTGGAAGCCGGTGACATGCTGTACCTCCCCCCGCACTACGCCCACAACGGCATCGCCGAAGACGACTGCATGACTTATTCCATCGGGTTTCGCACCCCAGCCTACCAGGAGCTGGCTGAGCAATTCCTGGTCTACCTGCAGGACCGGATAGAAGTGGACGGCATGTATGCCGATCCCGGCCTGAAAACACAGCAACACCCTTCGGAAATCAGCGCCGCGATGCTGCAACAGGCGGAGAAAGCCATCAACAAGGTGCGCTGGGACAGGGAGGATATCGCGAATTTTCTCGGCTGCTATTTGAGCGAACCCAAGCCGCATATCTTTTTTTCCACGCCCGGGCGACCGCTAAGCCCCGCGAAATTCAGGCAGACGCTGCAAAAGCATGGCGTAAAGCTGGATTTGAAGAGCCAGATGCTGTGCCATTCCGGCTGGATATTCATTAATGGCGAAGCACACCGGGCCGATGAAAGTGACTACCCGGTGCTGCGCACGCTTGCGGATGAGCGCGAATTGACCGCATTGACGGACATCCCGGCAGGGTTGAACGAACTGCTTTACCAGTGGTATCTGGACGGCTATATTGCTCCCGTCTGACCTTCGGGAACGAACATATGGCTGAGGATCTGCCGCAACACACCAGGCTGACAGGCATTGCCGATTACACCGGCGCTCTCGACAAGCTGTGCAAGCTGGCACGGCACAGGCTGTACCTGTTCGACAAGGATTTCGACGGTGCCGGATACGACAGCGAGGCCAGATATGCGACGCTGCGCAATTTCCTGCTGGCCAGCCCGGCAAACCGGCTGCTCGTGCTGGCGCACGACACCGGCTACCTGGCCACCCGTTGCCCGCGCATGATGACGCTATTGCACCAGTCCGGCACCGGCATGCTGGTTTACCAGACCCCAAAAAACCTGCAGCACATCAGTGAACCGTTCGCAGTCGCGGACGAGGAAAATTACGTGCGCCGCTTCCATTTCGACGATACCCGCGGCATCCTGGCACTGCATGACCCCGAAAATGCGCGTGTCCTGCAGTCGCGCTTTCTTGAAATGTGGGCAACCTCCCACCCGACGCCCGCCACCACAAGGTTGCGTATATAAATTAATTTTCATTTTTAGATGGAATTCCGT
>DAICZN010000056.1 GCA_027311105.1 Gallionella sp. | reverse complement strand
GTTGTGTACGGTTTTGATTGCTGGTGAGGCGCAGTATCAGCCTTTCGCGCTGAACTGCCGAACCAAACAGCAAGTGGCGTATCAAGGCTGGATAATTTGCCAGCCGCAATCTTTGGTAAAAAGGGCTGTAGGGCGCGAGGCTGGTATTGATCAGCACCATCGCTTCGATATCGGCCGGATACAGTTCGCCCCATGCCACAGCAACCATTGCCCCCAAAGACAGCGCCAGCACCCGGTAAGGCGGCGCGTAACCCAGTTGCGTCAACTGCGCGCGGCTGAAGTTTGCCATCGCCGCCACGCTGGTGGCACTGGTCTGCGTATGCAAGCTGCCGTTGCCGGGGAAATCCAGGGCCACTACATGTTGCGCGCCCGTGGTGTTCTGAAACAGCGCGGGGAACTCGCCCCAATGGCGCGCTTCACGCATCAGGCCGCGCAACAGCACCCAGGTGGTCATGGCGTGTACCAGCGGGCCACGGCGCGTTCCTGCAGGCGGCCGCGATCCGGACCCTTGACCAGCCAATTTTCATTGCTGCAGGCAGCGCGCATCAGAAAGTCCAGCCAGACGCTGTGTCCGCGCAGCACCCTGTGCAAGCGATGCTCGACCGAGGGGTTGAATATGCCCTGGCGGGAAAATAACTGGCGGGGATTTTTCTTCACCCACAACCATGAACCCATTTCCAGCGTCAAAGTGAGGAAGGTTTTGCTCTGATCCTGTTGTGCTTGCCGGTAAAGATAATCCCATATGTCGCCATGGGTGCGATATTGCAGGCTTTGCGGTTCAAACAGGTATTTGTTGTTGGGGTATATGTTCTGAAATAATTCTTCCAGCGAAAGGATGTCAGCCAGATGCGGGATCGGTGTCACGCTGTGCGCATAGGGAAACCATATCCGGTCGCGCGAGCCAAAGCCCGAGTGGCAATCCACCGCAATGCTGAATGGACGCGGCAGCAATTCCTCATGCACGGCCCGGCACAACGCATGGTTTTCGCTTTCCATCTCGGCTCCCGCCACCCCGCGGTACCAGGGCAGGTTCGGGCTGATCCGGTGCCCCCCCAACAGGAAGGGCACTCTGCCCGCCGCCTCTACGGGAGCATTGCGCATCAAGTCCACACCCTGCGGGTTGCAGCGCGTAGACTGCCACATTCCGCCGGGGTTGATCAGTGGCATGAAAACCAGCCGCACGTCCCGCAGCAATTGATGCAGGCTTTTATCCCACTCAAGGCGGGCGAGCAAACCCTGCAAAAAGTACAACAATACTTGCGTGCCGATACGCTCCAGTCCATGGACGCCGCCAAAAAACCCGATTGCAGGCAGCCTGGGATCGGGGTTGCCCAGGGTCAGCCGGTAGACCGGGAAACGCTTATCGGACAAGCTGACTTCACACGCAACACTCGCCTCCAGATGGCCGCGGCCCATCTCCATCAATCGTTCCAGTTCTGTTAATTCGGGCAGGGTATGCATGGTGATGTTCGAGTCGGTAATCCGGAATACGTCGTCATTGCGAGAAGGCGAAGCCGGCGTGGCAATCCGGATGGTTTAAACAATATGCACCTTTGTCTTGCTGGATTGCTTCACTTCGTTCGCAATGACGGCAAGGGTGTCATGAATTATGGAAGTATCAATAGTCATGCCGTTAATTGCGGGGGCGCCGCCATTTTTTTCCGGAAATCATTGCCCATTCTATCTGTTTCCATTCGGCTTCATTTGGTTCGAGCGCACGGCCAATCATCCTTATCACGCGAGCGATTGCAATAAACTAACCTGCCAAAAAATAACGGGCCCCATGGGAGGCCCGTTGAGCGTTGCATCACGCAACGGCGACGCGGGTGCCGCCTAATGCTTGTCAGCAGGGGAGTTATGCTTTGAGAAAATGCCTGGCATAGCGGTTGCTGATGCGCGACATCGGCAGCAGGATAAGCAGATCGGCGGTGTTGAATTCGGGATCCCATGCCGGTTCTCCGCAGATGTAAGCGCCAAGCCGCAGGTAGCCTTTTATCAAAGGGGGAATCGGCGCATCAAGATACTGGTTCAGCGCGTGCAGCGGCAACGGGCAACGCGGAAACACGCTGTACTCGGCCGGGGCTGAATAGATCCGGTGCAATTTGCGGTAGATGCTGGCCGCGACATGGCCGCCGTCCGCCATGCTGATGCTGGCGCAGCCGATCAGGTATTCATGGCGGTGTTGCTGCATGTATTGGGCCAATCCGCTCCACAAATGAGTGATGGTGGCGCCATCGCGATAATCGCTGTGCACGCAGGAGCGCCCGACTTCCACCATCCGGTCGCTCAGATGCAGCAGGCGGGTCAAATCGAATTCCGATTGGGAATAATAGCCGCCGATTTTTTCCGCCTGACCGGGAGAAAGTATGCGGTAAGTTCCCACCACTTTATTCCCGCCACTCTCGCGCACCAGTAAATGCTCGCAGTATTTGTCGAAGATGTCGCGGTCGATACCTTCTTTGGCGCTGGGAAGGTTGGCACCCAGCTCTTCGGCGAATACCTTGTAGCGCAGGCGTTGCGCCTCCAGTATTTCCGCGTCGCTGTGCGCGATGGATGTAACCAGGTGCCGCTGAACGGCGGATTGCTTTTGGCGGTTGAGTTCCAGCATTGCATCTCCCGTGGATTGGTTGAAGATGCTTGCAGATTAGGCGTGTGATGTTGCAGGGTAATGAAGGAAAGATGAAGGAAAGATGAAACTCTACTCGGGGATCCGATGCAACAGCGGATCAACCAGCAGCGCATATGCCGATTGGGACGAAAGCATGGTCTGCGTAAAAGAAGAGGCTGCCTGCGGTTCGTCAGCTTGACGTGCCATGCCGATATTTTGCAGTTCCCGGGCAATGGCGATTTGAGCAGTGCGTGCCAGCGAGCGCCGATCGACTCCGGCAGTCGCCAGTGCCGGTGTGAACACCACCAATGCGTTCAGTTGCCGGCAGCGGAGTATCCGCCAGATCGACTGTATCAGCGTGGTTGCGCCGGTGAAGGCGGCAGCGGAGCCTGATCCGCCATTTTTACCCTGATAATGCAGCACCATGGGCTGCACTCTTACCCCGGCATCGATGGCCGGTTGTATCAGTGCCGAATGAAAATGGCCGACCTGTTTGCCGTCTGTCGTGGTGCCCTCGGGGAAAAGTCCGATACACGCGCCCTGCTGGAGCAGGAACCCGATCTGCCGGTTGATCGACGAGGTTTTCTGGCGCAGGGCGCGTTCAATGAAAATTGTGCCGCAGCGTTTGGCCAGCCAGCCTATGACCGGCCAATGGCGTACTTCAGATTTGGCGATGAATTGCGCCGGATGAATCGCGTTCAGCACGTAGATATCCAGCCATGAAACATGGTTTGCGACCAGCAGGCATCCGCCTTCGCCGCGCGGAAGTTGTTGCCCCTCGATCTGGATGCCGATGTTGAGGATGGCCAGCAGATGTTTGCTCCAGCTTTTCATGACGCGCCGTTGCGCGTTTTTATCGAGATGTGGGTAAGGAGCCGCCAGCAATAATCCGTAGCAAAGGTGGAGAGCGAGGCGCGCGCCCCTGAACACGCTGACTATAAAATTTCCGGGATGCCTATCCATAATGGGCTTCCGCACCTTCATATCGTTCATCTTCCAACTCGTCCTGGCCGAGGCGGCGGCGTTCCATGAACAGGCTGTTGCCCGGTATGTCCTTGGCCATTTTTTTGGCTGCTGTGGCAGCTTCGGCAACTTCGTGATGTGACCCGAACAATTGCGGAACGACCCGGATCACACCTATCGAAAGCGTGGGCAGCGGGTGGTAAACGATGCGGCTCTGTCTATCCTGCGTCATATACCCGCCGATGGAACGATGGTTTTTTTCAAACAGTGCGGACGAGGTGCGTTCAAAGGCCGAGAGCGCCCTGCGGCAACGTTGTTCGCAATCCTTGCTTTGCATGACCAGGATAAAGTCATCGCCGCCGATATGGCCGATAAAGTCATGCACAGGATCGCAGACATTGGCCAGCAATCTTGCAGTGAACTGGATCAATTCATCGCCTTTGCGGTAACCGCACACATCATTGAAAGGCTTGAAATTGTCGAGGTCGCCGTAACAGACCGCGAATGATTTTCCGGACTGAAGCAGAAACTCGATGTGTTCGTTGATCGGCACATTGCCGGGCAGCAAAGTCAGCGGGTTGGCGTAGCGCGCGGTTTCGATCTGGGTTTTGGTGATTTCGCGCAGCAGGTCCTGTCCGGATCCGATCCCGATGTAGCGGCCCTGCTCGGTGATGAGGAATCCGTCGGTAAAATGCCGGATTTCCGATTCACTCAGGAATCCGCTCAGTTCATGGATGGGCGTCGTCTTCTCCACCAGCAGCGGCTCCGCATTCATGATTTCCGCGCAGGGTTTTTTGGCAAGCAGTTCGCGCCGGTAGGGCAGGGCAAGGTGATCCATGAATTCATGACGGTTGATCAATCCGACCGGGCGCCCGTTTTTAACGACAGGGATGGCTTGCAGGTTCTTGTTGTCGGAAAAGCCGGCGAATATTTTATCGATCTCGGTTTCCGGTTGTGCCGATTCGATATAACGCAGGATTTTTTCCACCGTGACGCTGCGGGGGTTGCTATACAGTTGCTCGGACGGGTGGTTGGGGCTGATCAGACTGCCGACCTCTGCCGAGGGGTTCAAGGGCGGAATCCGGCCGGGGCGGGCAATGAAATAGCCCTGTCCGAAATCGATCCCGATATCGCGCACGGTTCTGAACTCGGCATCCGTTTCGATGCCCTCCGCGATTACTTGTGTTCCCGAACTGAGCGCGATGCTTTGAATGGACCTCAGGAACTGCTGCTTGACCGGGTCGGCGTTTACCCCCTGCACAAAATGCATGTCCACCTTTACAAACTCGGGGCGCAGCTCGGACCATAAACGCAAACTGGAAAACCCCTCGCCGAGATCATCCATGGCGATCTGGAATCCCATGCTGCGGTAATGAAGCAGCGCATTGCGCATGCTCTCAAAATCGAAAGTTGGCTGGTTTTCGGTGATCTCGATGATGACCCGCTGCGGGTCGATGCGCAGATTATCAAGGTAGGAAAGTGTTTGCCCGTTTTTGAAGCTGGGATGTGTCAAGGCTTCGGGGCTGACATTCAGAAATAATTTCCCCGGCAGATTCTGGGCTGCAAAAGATTCCAGCACGATCTGCCGGCTCAGCATTTCGGTCTCCAGGGAGAGTCCCTGCTGCCTGGCTGCGGAGAACAGGTTAATCGGGGAATGCAGCGGGTTGTCCGCAGGCCCGCGTATCAATCCCTCAAAACCCAGGAATGTCCCGCTGGAAAAATTGATGACCGGCTGGAACAGCGCGGAGAGGTCGCGCTGCTTGAGTATGTTCTGGAGCGTTTTCATCTTGAGTTCCCAATCGGTGTCAGGGATGAGCAGGATAATGAGACACTGTTTCAGTTTGGTTAAGGCAATATTGCAGGCCGGTTTCAACCCAAACAATTACTAGACGTGATGTTTGATTTTCACGCAGAGATCCGGGGGTGGCATGGCCGATTCGGGTTCAAACAGCAGCAGGTATTTGGACGCGTCTTTAAAAACTTAGAGACAGGCCCGAAATCGCTGCGCCTATAAATATTCCGGCCAGCACATCGCTGGGATAGTGCAAGCCCAGCACCAGGCGCGAAACCGCGACCAATGCGGTGAAAGGCAGCAGCAGCCAGGCCAGAGCCGGATAGTAGGCCAGCGCCACGACGCTGAAGGCTACCGCATGCAGCGTGTGGCCGGAAGGAAAGCTGAACTGGTCCAGCGGTGCGATGCCGCAGTTGATGCCCAGATTCTTGTTGAATGGGCGCGGCCTGTGCGTCTTGTGCTTCAGCCATTTGTACAGGACTGTGCAAACCAGCCCGGCGGCAACCATGTGGAACACCGGCAACAGCGCGGCATACTGATATTTCACCAGCAGCCACACCATCAGGCAGTACCAGAAAATGCCGTCGCCCAGCCGGCTGACCATGCGGAATGCGCGGCGTATCGCCGGACTGATGCTTGCGCGGTTGAAGCGCAAGCACCACGCTTCATCCCAGGTTTGGATCCGTTGCAGGCTGTAAATTCGATGTGACATGGCGCACCTCCGGTTTGACGGCTAGTTGTGCAAGGGCTTGCTCGAATTCGTCCACGATGTTTTGCCAATCCAGTTTCAGCATGGTCTGGTGTGCCTGCGTCCGCATTTTGTGGACGCGGGACATATCGATGGCCAGCTTGCATGCCTGAACGACGAACTGTTCTTCATTGCCGAATTCGGCGTGCAAGCCGTTCTGTTCGTGGATGATATGTTCCGCCGCCGCCGCATAGCGGTAGGCCACGACGGCAAGCCCGCTGGCCATCGCCTCCACGGTCACGTTGCCGTAGGTTTCGGTCATGCTGGGGAACAGGAAGATATCCCCGGACGCGTAATGTGCCGCCAGATCCTCGCCGGTTCTCATCCCGGCAAAAATATATTCCGGATTCTGCCGCTGCAACTCTGCGCGCACGGGGCCGTCGCCGACCAGGACCAGTTTCAGTTTGGGATTGACGGCTTGCATGGCCTTGAAGGTGCGCACAACCAGCGGCAGATTCTTTTCTGCCGAAATGCGGCCCACGTAGATTGCCACCGGCTCGCCTGCAACGGCACCCCATTGCGCGCGCAATTTTTCACTGCGCTTGCCGGGATGGAACAGCGCCGTGTCCACGCCGCGCGCGACGACCTGCAGGTTTTGGTAACCATCCTGGGCCAGCGTGTCGCGCAACTCCCGGGTCGGAACCAGCGTGGCATCGGTGCGGTTGTGCAGGTTGCGCAGATGGGCGGCAACAGTCTTTTGCAGCCAGCCGAAGCCGTAATGCCGGCTGTAGCTGTGGAAGTTGGTATGGAAATCGCTGCTGACCGGAATGCCGAGCTTGCGCGCGGCGGACAGCGCAGACGAACCCAGCGGACCTTCGGTGACCAGATGCACCACGTCGGGACGCTGTTTGGCCCAGAGCTTGAGCAGCCGCTGTTTGGCCGGCAGGCCCAGTTTCAAACCGGGGTAGCGGGGAATGGGGAAGCCGCGCACCAGCTCTTCCTGCAGAGTGGGCCCGGTTTTCGCGATATCCTGCCGGCTCTGGCGCGGACGTATCAGCTCGACCACATGGCGTTGGCGCAAGCCTTCCACCATGCGGCTGATGGTCATCGCCACGCCGTTTATCTCCGGCGGGTAAGTCTCGGTCACTACTGCGATACGCAACTTGCGGTCAGCCATGTTTGCTCCTGTGGTTTGGATATTCATGGCATGCACTTTCTCATCCCAACAAGAAAGTTTGATGAAGGATTTGTGAGGATTTCGTTACAGCGCAATCAATAGCGAATATCGCGGGCGCGCGCTGTTTCACCCAATGAGCAGGGGGACAGGGAGGGTTGGATTATCGGCTTAATTTAACAGGATCAGCAGCCAGACCGAAACGACATTCAGCAAACTCAGCAGCACCGCGGCACTGCCGATGTCCTTGGCGCGTTTGGCCAGCTGGTGATGATCCAGTGAAGTGTGGTCCACGGCGGCCTCCACGGCGGAATTGAGCAATTCGACTATCAGCACCAGCAACACGCTGGCGATCATCAGCGCTTTGGCGATCGCGCTGACGGACAAAAACAACGCGGCCGGGATCAGGATGCACGCCAGCAGCACTTCCTGGCGAAAAGCATCCTCATGGCGGATTGCCGCGCGCAAACCGGCCAGCGAATAAAACAACGCGCTCCACACGCGCTTCAAACCGGTCTTGCCTTTGTAGGGACTTTCCATTTTTATCCTGGCCTTAGTTCATTATGGGCACCCGATGTTTGGGCAAGAGCGGCAGGGTAGTTGCTGAATGTTGCAGTTTTGTTAATGTAATCCCTGAAATTGCTGCAAAAAGCCGGCTGCGGGCGATATTCCGGGTTTACCCCAAATTCAGGTTGAACATTCCTGATTACTTCGGTAGAATCCGCGCTCTTTTGAAACCGGCTGGAGTAGAACCATGGCACGTGTCTGTCAAGTAACGGGAAAAGCCCCGATGACCGGGAATAATATTTCCCATGCGAACAACAAAACCAAGCGCCGTTTTTTGCCCAACCTGCAACGCCGCCGCTTCTGGGTCGAGAGCGAGAACCGCTGGGTCAGCATGCGCCTGACCAATGCGGCGCTGCGTACCATCGACAAGAACGGCATAGACGCGGTCCTGTCAGGCATGCGCGCCCGCGGCGATAAAATCTAAGGAGCCGGAAAATGCGCGAAAAAATCAAACTCGAATCCAGTGCCGGTACCGGCCACTTTTATACCACCACCAAGAACAAGCGCACCACGCCGGAAAAGATCGAAATGAAGAAATTCGATCCCAAGGCACGCAAGCACGTCATGTACAAGGAAACCAAGCTGAAGTAATTCAGGCCGGTTTCGTAGTGCAAAGAAAAACCCGCTTTCGCGGGTTTTTTGTTGGGGATTAATTGGTATTGACCAATTCCCGCAATCTCACCCTGCTGTCCCTGAGACGGCAAGTGCAAACAATTTGACCAGTATTGTTTTCACAGCATCGGTCGCTGCGCCCTCGGTTCCTTTGGCAAGCACGCGTTTAATTTTTGCAATCATTGGTTCCTTCTTGTCGGTGGAGCTTAGCGAACTAGGTACATAACCGAGGACAGTGAGACCTTTAAGCGTAAGAATCACTTTTCGGAAATTACCCGCATCGTCTGATTCATACCTGATGAAACTTTCGTCTTTGAGCCATCGAATGGTTGCCGGAAGGTGCTGAAGGAAGTCTGCTTGCCTAGACTGCGTGCCTATGTCATACAGTGTCGAGATGGTGAAGCGTAGGCTTTCGATATTGATCGATTGTGGGAACGCATCATAGAGATCATTTAATACTTTCAGCGTAAGCCAGTTGAAGGCCAGTATGTTTTCTGGCTCTGAATGCGCGGAAGACATCTCGGCCTCTGCCTCAAGCTCCCTCAGAGGTTTCATTCCAAGCATCTTGCGAATGCTTATGAAGAAATTTTCAGACTCCGCCAGCATAAAAAAGCCCAAGAAGAAGCCGACAAAGATGAGAACAGCCCACAGCGGATAGCGGATGAACGGAGACAAGTCTTTCAGAAAGAACATGTCAACGAGAAATATCACCAACAGAGGCGCACCCCAAAGCATGAAGTACACAAGGACTTTATACACTCCGTTCTCGAATCTGGAGAATCGATCAAGCTGCGTCATCTATTCCTCCATTTAGAGATTGCGTTCTGTAAAGTAGAAACAATCCAATAAGTGCCGTTACTGCCCGGAGGTTTTAGGACTGAGTCCAGGCCTTCGCTTTCTCGTAATCCGTGAACACCTGTATGTCCGCATCCACGAAGATGCGCGACAGCCATGCCTGCCAGGTGAGCCACTGGTTGTCGGTGACCACGGCAATCTTGGTGAAGTCGTGGTTGTGTTCGCGGCGGAAGAACTTGATCTCTTCCCAGGCTACGTCGATGGTGTAGCGAACCATCGCGCGCAGGTCGAACAGCAGGTTTAACTTGCCGGGCGTTTTCAGTTTGTACAAGGACTGTTCTTCAAAATCCTTGAAATCGGCGATGGTGAATTCGCCGAGCACGGCAACATTGACTAAATTTTCGGTTTGTTCGATGGTGATCATTTTTCTGCCCCTTAATTATTGTTCTGGAGACGGGTGTTTTGGCGTCAGGCGTAAGCTTAGCACACCGCCGGCGATGATGAGCGCCATGCCCAGCCAGCTTGAAAGCGGCAGCACTTCGTTCCACAGCAACATCCCGAACAGGCTCGCGAACACGATGGTGCTGTAAGCAAGACTGCCGACCACCAGCGTCCTGCCGACGCGATAGGCGTGCGTCATCGCGATCTGGGCGAGCGTGGCGGTGCCGCCCAGGCCGAGCAGGATGGCGAAGCCCCGTGGAGTGACGGCATGCACGGTGCCGAACAGCATCCATGCGCCGCTGCCCATGGTGGCAGTCAGGCTGAAGTAGAACACGGTGCGCGGCGCAGGTTCGCCGAGCATGCCGAGTTGCTTGACGTTGAGGTAGGCGATGCCGGCGAGGAAGCCGGAGATCAACCCGAGCAGTCCGGGCAGCAGTTGCTCGCGCGCCAGCGTCGGGTGCAACAGCAACACCACGCCGCAGAAGCCCAGCGCGATGGCGACCGTCATCGGCATGTGGAATTTATCCTTGTACACCAGCATCGTGAACACGGCGAGGAACAGCGGGGCGGTGTAATTGAGCGTGACGGCAGTGGCGAGCGGCAGCACGGTGATGCAATAGAAGTACAGCCCCAATGCAACCGATCCGGAGATGCCGCGCCACAGATGGGCGCGCCAATGTCCCGTGGCAACGCTGACGCGCTGTGACCGCATGACCAGATACACCAGCAACAGCCCGATGGACGAGCGGTAGAACACCAGTTCGCCGTACGAGAAATGCGCCGCGCCGAGTTTGACGAACACGCCCATGCAGCCGAACAGGAAACCGGCGGCGAGCATCCACAGCGAATCCCTGTTTTTCGTCATCCCCGCGCATAACCAGCGGCTTTGCTGGCGTTTCTTGCCAGCTTGGTCGAATGGCTGGTTGTTTCATCAGGCGGGAATCCAGTCAATGAAATGATCTTTCGGCTGGCGAGGACAAAACCAAGCTCATGACTGGATAAAACCGCCGGATTCCCATCTGCACGGGAATGACAATTAAAGGTGTGATGCAAGGTTGCGGCGCAGGTACTCGTGGAAATGCAGCATGCCGTCTTCGGTGGGGGACTGGTACGGGCCCTGCTCTTCTATGCCGCGCTGGTACAGCGATTTGCGCCCCTGGTGCATGCGCAGGCAGATGATGTCGTCTTCCACGGCTGTTTCGTTGTAGGCCTGTTGTTCGGCTTCGACATATTCGCGCTCGAACAGCACGATGTCCTCGAGGTAATAGAACTCGACGATGTTGGTGCAGGCTTCCGGGCCGCGCGGCACCAGGGTGCTGACCACCAGTGTGCCGGGATACCACTCGACCATGATGTTGGGGTAATAGGTCAGCCAGATCGCGCCGTACTTCGGCAGCTTGCCGCCGTGGTAGCGCAGCACCTGCTCCTGCCATTTGCCGTAAACGTTGCTGCCGGTCTTGCGCAGCCCGTTGCGGATGCCGACGGTTTGCACGCTGTACTGCTCGCCGAATTCCCACTTGAGATCGTCGCAATCCACGAAATTGCCCAGACCGGGATGTAACGGCACAACGTGGTAGTCCTCCAGATAAACCTCGATGAAGGTTTTCCAGTTGAACGCGTATTCATCCACTTGCACGCGGTCCAGCATATAGCCGGAGAAATCGAGATCCTGCATCACGCCGACTCTGGCCAGGTCTTTGGCGATGTCGCGCTTGCCTGAAAACAGCAGGCCGTTCCAGTTCTGCAGCGGCGACTTGTTCAGGTTCAAACAGGGATTCTGCGGAAAGTGCGGCGCGCCGAGCAGTTCGCCGTCGGTCTTGTAGGTCCAGCGATGTATCGGACAGACGATGTGTTGCGCGTTGCCGCGGCCCTGCAGCATGACGGCCTGCCGGTGGCGGCAGATGTTGCTGAGCAGTTCCACACCGTTCCGGTTGCGCACCAGCATTTGTGCCCCGCCTTCCAGCACGTGATAGTCGCCGGGATTCGGCACCATCAGCTCATGCCCGACGTAATTCGGCCCTTGCTCGAACAACAGGCGTTGCTCCACTTCCAGTGCTTTGGGGTCGAAGTACCAACCCAGAGGCGGCTGGCTCGGAACCCGGGTGAGCTGATTGATGTTGGCGATATCGGACATGCCCTAATTGTGGATATGGTGCGGGGGAGGGAGGGGATTGTCCCCGAAATTAATTGATGGGGCAACAAAAATTGGCTCAGTGGGAGAGGGTTGGGTAAAATGTCGGCCTTATATCAGGGCAGGGGCGGCTATGGCGGGCCAAGCAAAAAAGACGGGGGCGCAAAAATCGGCGGGTTTCGAGCCGGCCATGGCCGAACTCGAACAGATCGTTGCCGACATGGAAGCGGGCAAGCTGTCGCTGGAAGATTCACTGGCCGCCTACAAGCGCGGTGCGGAATTGTTGTCATTCTGCCGTTCCAGGCTGGAAGACGCGCAGCAGCAGGTGCGCGTGCTGGAAGACGGCATGCTGAAAGATTTTTCCGCCAGCGCCGAGTCCGGAACCAGCTAGCAGATGCGCACGGATTTTCAGAGCTGGGTTGCGGCCCGGCAATCCCGTTTCGAGGGGGTATTGCGCGAATTGTTGCCGCGCGCGGAAATCATCCCGCAGCGGCTGCATGAGGCGATGCGCTATGCGGTGCTGGATGGCGGCAAGCGCGTCCGCCCGCTGCTGGCTTTTGCGGCGGGCGAGTTGGCCGGTGCGGATGTCAACCGCGTCAATATCGCCGCAGCCGCGGTCGAGCTGATCCACGCCTATTCGCTGGTGCATGACGACATGCCATGCATGGACGATGACGTGCTGCGTCGCGGCAAGCCGACCTGTCATGTTCAATATGACGAGGCGACAGCGCTGCTGGTCGGCGACAGCCTGCAAACGCTGGCGTTTCAACTGCTCGCCGAGCATCGCTTGAGCGACGACGCGCAGCGCCAGCTGGAAATGATCAGGCTGCTGGCGGTAGCCAGCGGTTCGCGCGGCATGGCGGGCGGGCAGGCGATAGACCTCGCCAGCATCGGCAAGTCGCTGGTGCTCCCAGAGCTGGAATTCATGCATATCCACAAGACCGGAGCTCTGATCCGCGCGGCGGTGTTGCTGGGCGCGCAATGCGGGTCAGTCTCCCCGGGGCAGCAGGACAAGCTGGACCGGTTCGGCAAGCTGATAGGGCTTGCGTTCCAGGTGGTCGACGATGTGCTGGACTGCGAAGCGGATACCGCCACACTGGGCAAGACGGCGGGCAAGGATGCGGATAACGGCAAGCCCACTTATGTCAGCCTGCTGGGCTTGCAGGACGCGCGCGAGATGGCCGGGCGTTTGCATCGCGAGGCCCTGGAAACACTGGCAGAATTTGGCGATTCAGCACTGCGCTTGCGTGAGCTGGCCGATTTCATCGTGTTGCGAAAGTTCTGATGAAAACTTGTAACGGTTTGCTGCGCGTTTCCTAGGGGTTCTCCAAATGTATTCATTGCTCGATACTGTCAACACTCCCGCCGAATTGCGCGCTTTGGGCCGGGAGCAGCTGCCGCAACTGGCGAGCGAGTTGCGCGAGTTCCTGGTTGAATCGGTCAGCAAGACCGGCGGGCATCTCTCCTCCAACCTGGGCACGGTCGAGTTGACCATCGCGCTGCACTACATCTACGACACGCCGGAAGACAAGCTGGTCTGGGATGTGGGACACCAGACCTATACGCACAAGATCCTGACCGGTCGGCGCGGGGCGATGGACAAGTTGCGCATGGCAGGCGGTATCTCCGGCTTTCCCAAGCGCGAAGAGAGCCTGTATGACACCTTCGGCACCGGGCATTCCAGCACTTCGATCTCGGCGGCACTGGGTATGGCAGTGGCGGCGAAACTGCAGGGTTCGGAGCGGCGTGCCGTGGCGGTCATAGGCGACGGTGCGATGAGCGGCGGCATGGCTTTTGAGGCGCTGAACAATGCCGGCGCGATGGATGCGAATCTGCTGGTGATCCTCAATGACAACGATATGTCGATCTCGCGCCCGGTCGGCGCGCTGAACAATTATCTGGCCAGGCTGATGTCGGGACGTTTTTATGCGGCGATGCGGCGTGGCAGCGAGAAGGTGCTGAAAGGCATGCCGCCGGTGCTGGAATTTGCCAAGCGCGCCGAGGAGCACGTCAAGGGTATGGTGACACCGAGCACCCTGTTCGAGGAGTTCGGCTTCAACTATATAGGCCCGATCGACGGGCATGACCTGGATGTGTTGTTGGATACACTGAGCAATATACGCAAGCTGAGTGGCCCGCAGTTCCTGCATATCGTCACGCAAAAGGGCAAGGGCTATGCGCTGGCCGAAGAGGACTGCCTGCTGTATCACGGCGTGAGCAAATTCGACCGGGCCAATGGGGTCATCCCCAAGCCGGCCACACAGCCAACCTATACGCAGGTATTCGGGTCGTGGCTTTGCGATATCGCAGAGCAGGATGAACGGGTGGTGGGCATCACCCCGGCGATGTGCGAAGGTTCCGGCCTGGCGGAATTCGCCGGGCGATTTCCGGACCGCTATTTCGATGTGGGCATCGCCGAACAGCACGCGCTGACCTTTGCCGCGGGGCTGGCCTGCGCCGGCTACAAGCCGGTGGTGGCAATCTACTCGACTTTTCTGCAGCGCGCCTACGACCAGCTGATCCACGACATCGCGATACAAAATTTGCCGGTGGTATTGGCGATAGACCGGGGCGGGCTGGTCGGGGCGGACGGGGCGACGCACGCGGGCAGCTTCGATCTTTCCTATTTGCGCTGCATCCCCAACATGACCGTGATGGCGCCGGCAGACGAAAATGAATGCCGGTCGATGCTGTATACCGCGTTCCAGTTGAACGGACCGAGTGCGGTACGCTACCCGCGCGGCACCGGGCCGGGCGTGGCGGTTCGTGCCGAGATGCGGGCATTGGCCATAGGCAAGGGCGAGCTATGCCGTACCGGCAAACGGGTTGCGATCCTGTCATTCGGTAGCATGCTGGCTCCCGCGCTGGTTGCGGCGGAACAACTGGATGCGACGGTGGCGAACATGCGTTTCGTCAAGCCGCTGGATGAACAATTGCTGCTGCGCCTGGCGCGTGAGCATGAGTTGCTGGTCAGCGTTGAGGAAAACACGACACTGGGCGGCGCTGGCAGTGCGGTGGCGGAATGCCTGGAGTTGCACGGTGTTTTAATCCCGCTGTTGCAACTCGGCTTGCCCGACCGGTTTATCGAGCAGGGTGAGCACGGACGCATGCTGGCGGATTGCGGCCTGGATGCCAGGGGATTGATTGCCAGGATCGAAACCAAATTAGGCAAGGCAACTTAACCTACTAAATCTGTCGGGATTGGTTATAATTACCAGCCCATGCAACCTAAAACAGGAAGCCAGCCATGAATACTCCGGTACAAAACTTCATTCCCGATGTGCAAAGTTCGGCCGATACCCGCCATCTGGCGATCAACCGGGTCGGCATCAAGGGCATACGCCATCCGGTGAAAGTGAAGGACAAGAGCGTCGGGGTGCAGCACACCATTGCCACCTTCAACATGTATGTGCATCTGCCGCACAACTTCAAGGGCACGCACATGTCGCGTTTCGTGGAGATACTCAACCACCATGAGCGCGAGATCTCTGTCGAGTCCTTCGAAAGTATCCTGAGCGAAATGGTGTCGAGACTGGAAGCGGAGTCGGGCTATATCGAGATGAGTTTCCCGTATTTCGTGAACAAGACCGCACCAGTGTCCGGAGTGCAAAGCCTGCTGGATTATGACGTGACGCTGATAGGCGAGACGATCAACGGAAAACCCCGTGTCACGATGAAAGTGCTGGTTCCTGTCACCAGTTTGTGCCCGTGCTCGAAGAAGATCTCCGAGCGCGGCGCGCATAACCAGCGCTCACACGTCACGCTTTCGCTGCGCACCAACGAGTTTGTCTGGATCGAGGATGTGATCCGCATCGCGGAAGAACAGGCATCCTGCGAGTTGTACGGCTTGCTGAAACGCCCCGACGAAAAATTCGTCACCGAACGCGCCTATGACAACCCGAAATTTGTCGAGGACATGGTGCGCGACGTTGCCACGGTGCTGGATGCGGACAAACGCATCGATGCCTACGTGGTCGAGTCGGAGAACTTCGAGTCGATACACAATCATTCTGCCTATGCTTTGATTGAACGTGATAAGCAGAATGATTGATCCACATTGGCTTCGGCATAACGCGCTACGCGCATTAGCCTGCACCGCAACAAGCTGCTGCGCAGCGTGTTGTCATTCGGCGTATGCGCTGATCGAGAGAGATAAAACTCAGGACTGAGGAGCGAGGACTGAGCTATGAGTGCTGAGGACTGAATAATCGCCGTGGATTTTACTCAGTCCTTAGCCCTCGCGTCCCAGTCCCGAATTCATGAAACCCGTCGCCATCTTCCGCCACACTGCCACCGAAGGCCCGGGCTACCTTGCGGAATTCCTCGACGAACGGCATATCCACTGGCAATTGATCGCAATCGACGCAGGCGATGCCGTACCCCAGAATGTATCGGCATATTCGGGGCTGGTCTTCATGGGCGGGCCGATGAGCGTCAATGACGACCTGCCTTGGATTGCGAAAGTCGGGGCGTTGATACGAGATGCGTCAGCCAAAGACGTTCCACTTCTGGGACATTGCCTGGGCGGGCAG
Organism: Gallionella sp.; assembly: GCA_027311105.1. Taxonomy (GTDB): domain Bacteria; phylum Pseudomonadota; class Gammaproteobacteria; order Burkholderiales; family Gallionellaceae; genus Gallionella. Next base: position 3,479 of record DAICZN010000056.1, on the reverse strand, counting down.
TTGATCTCCAAGGCGCTGGGCGGCGTGGTGTTGCGCAATCCGGTCAAGGAAATCGGCTGGGGCGAGGTGCGGGTATCGGACAACGATATCGCGCGCGGCTGGTTCGGCAACATGCAAAGCTTTCCGGCTTTCCACTGGCACGGCGAAACTTTTACCCTGCCGCAGGGCGCGACACATCTGCTGTCCAGCGCATATTGCGCCAATCAGGCCTACGCCATTGGCAAGCACCTTGCCCTGCAATGTCATGTCGAAATGACTGCCGGGATGATAGCGTCCTGGTGTGAGGTGGGCCGGGAGGAAGTGGTTGCCAGCAGCAGTCCGGCAGTGCAGTCTGTCGAGGAAATGCAGCAGCAAATGGCCGATAGATTGCCGCGTTTGAACAGAGTGGCGGATCGCTTGTATGGCCACTGGGTAAAAGGTTTGTCTGCTTGAAAAGCCAGCGGATGCAATGATGCTGATGAAATTTGATGTGTTGGCTATAATGTGCGCGCTTCCGTTCCGCAAGATAAACCAAGAAACTTAATACCTGAGGAGAATTCCATGAAAAAATTAATCGCATTGGCTTGCATGAGTTTTGTATTGACTGTTTCAGCAACGGCTTTCGCGGGTCCGCAGCAGGACAAGATGAAAGGCTGCAATGCGGAGGCAAAAAACGATAACCTGAAGGGCGCTGATCGCAAGGCGTTTATGAGCAAGTGCCTGAAGAAGGATTATGTGCTGAAGTCTGCCGCGGGCAAGAGCGATGCGCAGGCAGCAGCTGGTGCTGCCGCTCCTTCAGCAAAGACGAAGCAACAGGACAAGATGAAGTCCTGCAATGCCGAAGCGAAAGCCAAGGCGCTAAAGGGGGATGAACGCAAGAAGTTCATGAGTGCCTGCCTCAAGGGATAATATTGATCCGCCTTTCATCAAACGCGCCGCAAGGCGCGTTTTTATTCAGGGCTGTATAATTCGCATTCCTTGCACGGCCTGGCTGTGTCAAATTTCCCGAAGATTGCATGATCAAAAAATTCCTTAAACGTGTATTCCGCAAGCCCGCCAAAACCAGATCGGCGGGAAATGCCCAGGTGATTCCGTTCAAATTGCATGCCGTGGCGCGCGAGCAGATAAGCCATGGTGCGTTGAGAGTCACCGACGGCCTGCAGGCGGCCGGCTACCAGGCCTACGTGGTTGGCGGTGCGGTGCGCGACCTGCTGCTGGGTCGCATCCCGAAAGATTTCGACATTGCGACCGACGCGACACCCGAAGAGGTGCGCAGCGTGTTTCGCCGCGCCCGTATCATTGGGCGGCGCTTTCGTCTGGTGCACGTGATGTTCGGCGAGGAAGTGGTGGAAGTGTCCACTTTCCGCCGCATGATCGAGGCCGAGGATGCGCAGACCGACGAGCACGGGCGCCTGCTGCGCGACAACGAGTTTGGCGATCAGGAGCAGGATGCCGCGCGGCGGGACTTTACCGCCAACGCGCTGTTCTATGATCCGAGCACCCAGGAGATATACGACTACCACGGCGGGTATGCCGACACGCGCAATCACCTGCTGCGCATCATCGGCGACCCGCTGGTGCGTTACCGCGAAGATCCGGTGCGCATGCTGCGCGCGGTGCGATTGTCCGCCAAGCTCGGCATCAAGCTGGATGGGCCGACCGCGGCGCCGATCGCCGAAATGAAGGACTTGCTCGACAACGTGCCACAGGCGCGCCTGCTCGACGAAGTGCTGAAGATGCTGTTGTCCGGACATTCGCTGGAGTGTATCCGGAAGTTGCGCAAGATGAATCTGCATCACGGTTTGTTGCCGCTGCTGGACGTGATCTGGGAACAGCCGGTGGGCGAGAAATTCATCATGCTGGCGTTGCGCAACACCGACGAGCGTCTCAGCCAGGACAAAACGGTTTCGCCCGCGTTTCTGTTCGCCGCCTTGCTGTGGCACGAGGTGCTGGCGGCGTGGAATTCGCGCTTGCAGCAGGGTATGCGCCCTGTGGGCGCGATGCACGAGGCGATGGACGAGGTGCTGGCCAGGCAGAGGGCGCAGCTCGCCATCCCGCATCGCCAGGATGCGGTGATGAAGGAAATATGGTTGATGCAGCAGCGCTTCGAGCAACGCGCCGGACAACGCCCGTTCCGCTTGCTGGAGCAGCCGCGCTTTCGCGCCGGGTTTGATTTTCTGTTGCTGCGCTGCGCCAGCGGCGAAGTGAATGAGGAACTCGGGTTGTGGTGGGACGAGTTTCAGGATGCGAGTGCGGAACGCCGCGCGGTGATGCTGCAGCCGGAAGGCGCGGGGGAAAAAAAGCGCCGCCGCCGCAAACCCCGCAAAAAAACCGAAGGTTCGCCGGCGGATGAGCCGGTGGCGGCAGCGGACGAGCCGGCAGCATAATGCCGCATATCGCCTACGTCGGGCTGGGCAGCAATCTGCAAGACCCGCGCAAACAATTGCAGCGCGCTTTTGTTGATCTCGATGGTTTGCCCGGCACGCGAGTGTTGGCAAGGTCTTCGCTGTATCGAAGCGCTCCGTTGGGTTGCCCGGTTCAGGCCGATTCTGCAAGCCAGCCGGATTTCGTGAATGGGGTGGCAAAAATAATGACTGACCTTGCACCGCAGACATTGCTGCGCGAGTTGCTGGACATTGAACATCGGCATGGCCGCGAGCGCACCTTCCGCAATGCGCCGCGCACCCTGGACCTGGACGTGCTGCTTTACGATGATGTGCAAGTCCGCGAGCATGGCCTGACTATCCCGCATCCCCAGATGCACCTGCGCGCATTCGTGTTGCACCCGTTGCTGGAGATTTCCCCGGATATTCGTATACCCGGGATAGGCCTTGCAAACACGGCGCTCGAGGGATGCCGCGACCAGGTGCTGGAAAGGATGGCCAATGCTGTTTGACAAGTACCGTTACGTGGTCGTGGAAGGACCGATAGGCGTGGGCAAGACCAGCCTGGTGCACAGACTCGCGCAACACCTTGGCGCCACGACGCTGCTGGAAAAACCCGGCGAAAACCCCTTCCTTGCCCGGTTCTACCAGGATCCGTCGCGCTATGCGCTGGCAACACAGCTGTTTTTTTTGTTCCAGCGCGGCAACGAGGTGCGCGACCTGGCGCAGATGGACCTGTTTCGCGAAAGCACGGTGTCGGATTACCTGTTCGAAAAAGACCGGCTGTTTGCAAGCCTCAACCTGAACGAGGAGGAGTATGCGCTGTATCAGCAGATTTACCGGACGTTGCAATTGCATGCGCCGGTGCCGGATCTGGTGATCTATTTGCAGGCGGCGCCGGAGATACTCGTGGAACGCGTGCGCCGCCGCGCCCAGCCTTACGAAACCGGTATCAGCGAAAGTTATTTGCAGCGATTGTCACAAAGTTACAGCGATTTCTTCTATCATTATGACGCCGCTCCTGTGCTGATGGTGAATAGCGAACATCTGAACTTTGTCGATGGCGACGATGATTTCACCCTGCTGTTGAAGCGTATCGAGGAAATGCGCGGGCCG
>DAICZN010000053.1 GCA_027311105.1 Gallionella sp. | reverse complement strand
GGTGCGCGTCACGGGATTGACGTCAGGCAATACGGTGCTGACCTTGCCTTTGAACACCTTGCCGGGAAGTGATGCCGTGCTTATTTCGACGCTGTTGCCGGGATGCACCTGTGCAGCCATGTCTTCGGGCACTTCTGCGTTGATCCAGACCGTATCCAGCCCGTTGATGCGGAACAGCGGCGCGCCGTTCACGACTGTCATGCCCTCGCGCGCATCCAGTTCGGCGACCACACCGCTCACGGGTGCTGCAATAACCAGCCGCTCTTGAATTTTTCCGCTGGTTTCCACCAGTCGCCTCTGCTCTTCAGACATGCCGACCAGGCGCATGCGCTGGCGCGCGGCATCGACCAGATCCCGGCCCGCCGCACTGCCTTCCTGCATGGCCAAACGCCTCGCCGTCAGGAAATCTTCCTGCGCCGCGACCCAATCCGGCACATACAAGCTGGCAAGCGGCTGGCCCTTGTGCACTCTATCCAATGTGGCCCGTACGTAGAGTTTTTCGATATAACCATTGGCGCGGGCCTGCACCACCGCCAATTCGCGTTCGTTGTAGGCCACATTGCCGATCACTTCGATACGGGATGTGAGGTTTCCCCTGGTGACTGCGACAGTGCGAATGCCGAGATTCTGCTGAATGCGCGGGTCGATAACAACCTTCCCGCCATCGCTGCCCTCGTCGGCATAGACCGGCACCAGCGGCATGTCCATGAAAGGCGACTTGCCGGGCTTGTCGAAGCGCTGGCCGGGCACCATTGGATCATGCCAGTACAACACGGTTTTGCCCGTTGCCGGATCGGCCGCATGAGCGGATTTTGTGTCGGCTGCGGAAGGCACTGCAGCCGGGGCAGGTACCGTGCTCTGGTGGAGGCCAACGCGGTAGCTGGCGTAAGACACCGCACCGATTATGATCAACGCGACAAGAGGGAAAGCGAATTGTTTGGTTTTCATTGGACATCCTTTTTCGGCACAGTGCGACCGGTATCATTCTGCAAAAAATGGAAGTTGAGCAGTGCCCACAGGCGCGCGGCTTCCGCCTCCATTTGCAGAGCCTGCAAACGGGCATCGACTTCGTTGCGGCGGGCGACGAGCACATCATTCAACGATGATTTGCCGCTGCGGTATGCCGACAATTCCGCCTGGGTACGTTCGGCCGAGAGCGGTACCAGTTCGTTTTCCAGCCGGGCTAGCCGCTCGCGCGCGCTGTCCCAATCCGAGATCATCGAACTCACCTCGGCAACCGCGGCACGCATGGCTTCTTCGCGCTGCGCGCTGATTTGTTCAGCCTGGGCAAGTTTGGCCGCCACTTCGCGATCCTGGCGATTCGCCTGATCCCACTGTAGCGGAACCGAAACACCGATCGAAGCCATGTTGGAATACTGCGATCCGCGCAATCCGTATGACAACTCGACGCTCCAGTCGGCCAGCTTGTTGACCTCGGCGAGGCGCGCGTCGGTTGTCGCCAGATCTTCCTGTTTAGCCAATATGAGAATATCCGGATGCATCGCCACATGTTTATCAAGCGCGCCGGGGTCTATCGGGATATGGTCGATCTCGGGCTTCCGGGCAAGAGGAAGATTACCCGGCTCGCCGATCTCACGTACCAGCGCTATTTTTGCGGAGCGCGCCTTGCGCGTGATCTCACTGGCCCGATCCTGCAATCCCACCAGCGCCGCCCTGGCAGCCAGCACATCTGATTGGCTCCCGCGACCCGATCGGTATGCGGTTTGCGCAGCTTCAATTTCCCCCTGAGCCTGTCGAATCTGCTCGCCTATCAATTCGGCGCTCGCTTCCGAGTAGTAACGATCCAGCCAGGCCAGCGCGGTATCGCGCTGGATGACGAGGGTCATCTGGGCTTTTTCTGCCAGGGTCTTGTCGGCCTCGCGCTGGTAATGTTCACCGCGCAGCCGTTTCTTGTCGCCGCGCGTAAACTCCTGGGACACACCAATGCTGCGCTGGGTCATGAAATCGCTCCCAATGCTGAACTGATCCGCACCGGTGACCGGCAGATTGCCGATACCGGCACTTAACACCGGGTCGGGATTTTGCGCGGCCGAGACCGCCAGATCGCGATCCGCGGCCACGGCAGCATCTTGCCCTGCCAGCTGCCGCGAGCGCTCCACGGCCAGTCGTTGTGCATCAGCCAGCGACAGTTCGTTTTGCGCAACTGCCGATAACGGCAGCATCAGCGCTACACAAATCATGGAAAAAGAGAAGCCATGCTGTCCAGCGCTAACCAGCACGGCCCTTGCCAAATTTGATAAAGGGGAATGCATATAACCTCCATACAGCGAAATTCGGCGTTACCCGCGCGCCCATCGCGCTGCGGGTTCGGTTTGACGGCAGGTGACCGCTGCCCCTGCCGCTCGCCTATTTTCCGGACGGCTGAAGTCGCGTGACCATATAATCGTTGCCCGACTGAACGAGTTCGAAGTCGACGACATCGCCGGCCTTTATCCCCTTGGCAAGGGCCGCATCCTTCAATTTGAAACTCATGGTCATTGCGGGCCATTGGAGGGATGCGATAGGGCCGTGAGCCAGGGTCACCATTCCTGCAGCTATCTTCTTGACGGTGCCGGTGCCGCGATGGGTGACGGAAGCTGCCTGCTTATTCGTGCCCTGCATGTCCATGCCCCCCATATTCACGCCGGCATCGGCCAGCATGGAGTTGTTGAGCAGACTTGCATCGGCATGCTGAGCAACAAACATCAAAACGATGCCCGAGAGTGCTGCAACGGCGGTTATGGAAACGAATGTGTATTTTTTCATGATGAAATTCCTCAAACTTGAAATTAGCTGATTGAGTTTTCCTGCCCGGAAAAAGGATGAAGGCAATCGAGGTGGAAATGAAAATTATGCGCCTCAAGATGCTTTCCGGAACAGAACTCGAATTCAAGTGCGCACCACAGCCTCGCTGCAAATGCGAACCAGCGGATTCGGACGGGAGTAAGGCTAATTCAGCAGCCGGAGAAAGCGCAGATAGAAAGGTGGCCCGGTAGTGGCCGGATGGTATGCGGATGTTTTAAGGTGGCGGGCATCAGCTGCAGTGAACAATGACAGG
>DAICZN010000051.1 GCA_027311105.1 Gallionella sp. | reverse complement strand
GTGCCACGAACAGTGCAGCTATTCCGGCCGGTTCCCCGAACTGCAACGGCGGCAACATTCCCGGCAGCGGCGGTTTGATCGGCGGCCCCGGGAGCAATATAGGCCCCGGTGTCGGGAGCCCGGATGGCTGTAACGACGGCGGCTTCAGCAATGCCTTCAGCACCAGCATAGTCTACGACGACAAGACCGCCTGGTATTTGACGGCCGGCTATGAGTCCCATGAAGGTGTAAACCGCGGCAGCGATATGTTTGGCACAGGCAATCCTTTAGGCAGTTATTCCAATCCGGCAGCGCAACTGGCGAATTATTACCTGGATAACGGCAAGGAATCGGCTGCCAAGGTCGGTGCGCTGTATCGCTTCCAGTCAACCGGCACCTGGATAGGCGGGATTTACGAGCAGATGCGTCGTAGTGTTGACCCGTCAATTCAGTCGATGAACGAACGTCAGCGTAACGGCACATGGGTATTCCTCGAGCAGAATCTCCCGCATGCCAACCAGATCAACCTGGGCTGGGCGCGTGCCGGCAAAACACCGGGAGATGCCGGCGGACAACATAACTATGATCCGACCATAAACGCCGCCGCCAGCACCGCCGATATGTACACCATCAATGGCGTCCATCAGGTTGACAGGAATCTTTCCTTCTATGCCAACTACGCGGTGACCTTCAACCATGGCAACGATCACTATGACCTGGGCGCCGGCGGACACGGTGTGACTACGGACTGCCATGCATCTTCCCTGAATGTTCCCGCTTCGGGCGGTGTGGATTCCGCTCCGCAGTGCTGGGGTGGCACAGAGATACAGGGCATCAGTATTGGCATGAGATACCGTTTCTGATCCCTCTATCAGAAATGAGCTTCCCCCACGCTCATGCGTGGGGGTTTTTTTTGTCTGCAGCATCTCCCTCGCGCGGCGCATTTTTCGCACGCATGGGGTCTCCTGATTTTCGATAATCGTTTAAAATCACGCCGGGCTGGTTGCTTCCGGAGAGAAAGGGGAATCCGTTCATGTTTTGCATCCGAACATTGCTTGCCATGTTGTTTCTGCTGCCCATGTCCGTGGCGTTTGCAGCCGACTGGCAATATGCGGGAATCGTGGGCAGGGACAAGGCGTCGTTCTTTGATGCCGCAGATATTCAATATCCCGACAAGGATACCGTGCGTTTGTGGGTCAAGGATATTTCCGAGAAAACCATCAGGGGATATTTCAAAGGCAGGGATGCTGACCAGATCATGGATGAATCTGCCCGCAAGATCGCAAGCGGTTATACGCCGGAATTCCTGAAGCTGGAGTCAACCCGGCGCACACTGCCTGCCGATTTCAAAATGCAGGACGCGCTGGCGACCATGGTGAGCGACGAAATCATCGCCAACAAGGCGGGCGTGCCGTCCGTCACTTCCACATACTTCGAGATCGATTGCAGGGGCAGGCGCATAGCGCCGCTTACTGTCATCAAATACCGCAACAACGGCAGCATCGCCAAATCCCAGACAGCGCAGCAAGCCCGATACTTCTACATAGTGCCGGACTCGTCGGGCGATTGGCTGGCTATGCTGGTTTGCCCCAGGAGTTGATCCAGCCCGGATATCAAAGTGGAGCGGGCCTTGATCGCAATGCATGCAATTTGGTATATGATTCAGCGCAGGATATCTGTGCAGGGAAACAGCATTGGGTATGGATACATTTGAAGTCTTGGGAAAATGTGCCATAGTAGAACTGTTTTTTGATGCAGAAATGCAGTTCGCACTCGATCGGAAAATATATTGGGGGGGGTATGGATAACTCGCAAGTGACATGGAGATTGGGGGACAACATTGACCTGATTGAGGCTCAATTCGTCCTTGGCGATTTTTGCCTGAATCATTTTCCCGATAATCCCCAGTTGGCCCGTTCTGTACAGAACGCAGACTCCATCGGGGGCATCAGAACTGCGCTCAAACCCATTATCAATCTGATCGTGACACAGCACAAAGAGCTTACGGACGAATTTACTACCTTGATTCACGAGATCAATCAAACGGCAGCCTGACAAATCAATTACGGGGGTGATGAAAATGGCAATGAGTTTTAAGGCAAAAATTATCGGTTCGGTCGTGGTTCCTACCATCGTGTTGATCAGCCTGAGCGCCGTGGCGCTGGCGTACAACGCTTACCAGAACCAGCAGCAGGCTGCCACGGAAAAAGTCCAGTCGGAACTTGATTCCGTGCAACGCCTGCTCGACGAATCCGCGCGCCTGATGAAGGCAAGAACGAGCGAAGCAATGAACGTGTTGCAGGACTTGACGTCCGCCGCTGGCGCGCCCTCTGCGGGCGATACCGTGGAAATCGTTCCCGGTATGAGCGCCCCCAACATTGCTTTTGGCAAGGAGCTGCAAGCCTTTAATTTTCGCATTGTGGACAAACTGGTCAATCTTGTGGGCGGCACCGCAACTATCTTTTCGAAGTCCGGTGATACTTTCGTGCGCATCACCACCAATGTCAAAAAGTCGGACGGCACCCGGGCTGTTGGAACCGTGCTTGATCGCATGGGCCCGGCCTTTGCTGCAATCAATACCCTGCAAGGATTTGAAGGTGTGGTCGATATTCTCGGCAATCCTTTCTTTACCTCGTATCAGCCCATCATGGACAGCCAGAACCGGTTGATCGGCATATATTACGTGGGTTACGAAGCTTCCCTGGGCGGGGTGCAAACTGCCATTCAGCAAACCAAAATTTTGCAGACCGGGTTCCTGGCCCTGGTGGATGGGGCCGGCAAGGTCCGTTTCACCACCAACGGCATCACTCCCGCACAAGCTGCAGCCACGATCAAATCCGTTCCGGAGGGTTGGCAGGTTGACTCGCGAAACGTTGCTGGCTGGAACTACAAGGTGTTCGCCGCCTATCCAAAATCCGAACTGCGCGAGGGCGCAATTACCACGGCAGAGATTATTCTCGGCGGCGGTGTCATCCTCGCCCTGTTCCTCAGTGTGCTGGTGGGATTGTTGATCGAATCCATGGTTATCAACCCGCTGGGCGGCGACCCGGCACTTGCCAGCGCGGCAATGGCGCAAATATCCTCCGGGAACCTGGACGTGGAAATCGGGAAAGTAAAACAGGGAAGCTTGCTGGGTAATCTTGCGCTGATGCAGGAAAAACTCCACAACATCGTTAACTCCATACACAAGGCGGTGGAGAAATCCACTGAGCAACATGCCAAATTCGACCAGACCGTCGCGGCATTTCAGGAAGCCAAAGCGCTAAGCCCGGAAAGGCAGAAGATAGCCGAGGAGGCTTTGTTGGCGGCAGCTGGCAGGGTTGCCAAGAGTGATGAATCCGTAAGCAGGGCAGTGGATCGTCTGAAAATCTAAATCATTCGATAAGGATTCGATTCTGCGGTCCCGAAAGGATCGCAGATTTTTTGCACTTTTTCAAAGCGAACCGGTGTATTTTGATGCGGAAATTCAATCCAGCCCGGCCCGTTTGATTGCCCATTGAGCGCCCTGGGCCATGAGCGCCCCGGGCTAACCGAGCATGAGCAAACTTTCTATGCAGTATCCCCGAGTATTCTTCCTGACTTCGCTGGCCATGGTCGCATTTGCCGGTAATTCGCTGCTGTGCCGGGCCGCGCTCAAACACACCGGCATCGATGCGGCGAGCTTCACCTCGATACGATTGGTTTCCGGTGCGATGATGTTGTGGCTGGTGGTGCGCATGAGGGGTGGCACGACTAGCGGAAGCGGCAACTGGTTGTCGGCGTTTGCATTGTTTGTTTATGCGGCCCTGCTTTCTTACGCATATGCCAGCCTGTCAACGGCAATGGGTGCCCTGCTGCTGTTTGGTGCCGTCCAGGCAACGATGATAGGCCATGGCATCCGGGCGGGAGAACGCCTGTTGAAACTGCAGCTGGCCGGGCTTGTGCTTGCATTCGCCGGACTGGTCGGTTTGTTGTTGCCGGGGCTATCAGCCCCGCCGGTATCCGGTTCACTGTTGATGCTGGGTTCGGGGGTTGCCTGGGGCGTCTATTCATTGCGCGGGAAAGGTGCGGGTGATCCCACCAGGGTAACGGCGGGGAATTTCCTGCGCGCTGTGCCTATCGCGGCGGTATTGAGCGTATTGATGTACGACCAAACCTCGCTGGACAGGGCCGGATTCTGGTACGCGGTCGCGTCGGGCGCACTGACTTCGGGTATAGGCTACGCCATCTGGTACACAGCCCTGCCGGCGTTGAAAGCCGCCAAGGCTGCAACAGTGCAACTCAGCGTTCCGGTCATCGCTGCCGCGGGTGGCACCGTCTTCCTCGGCGAGCCTTTGACTTTGCGCCTGGTATTGTCGTCCATGGCGATACTCGGCGGGATCGCGCTGGTGATACTGGAGAAGCGGCATGCGCATCGCAGCCGGTGACCAAAGTGGCAGATATATTTTGAAGCAGAAGAAAAATTCGAACCCGGCTGCTTTAACCCGGCCTGCCATAACCAACGACTTTGGGAAATAATGATGAAAATGCAGTTTCTGGCAATCGTAATCGTCTTTATCGTTTTTGTAGTGATGCAAATATCGGCTTACAAAAAGAAGAAGGCAAAATCCCCGGAGATACTCCCCTACATTAAAAAGAAATCACTGCTGGGTGAACGGGAGCAAGTTCTGTTTTACCGGTTGATCGAGGCGATGCCCGACCACTACGTTATGCCGCAAGTCAGGCTTGCCGACATTGTAGGCGTGAAAAAATGCGACGACTGGCAAGCATGGTTCAATAAGATCAGCCGCAGGAGCGTTGATTTTGCGATCTGCAATAAATCGTTTGTGGTATTGGCCTGCATTGAGCTTGAAGGGAAAATGTCCGGGCAGGAGGGCAGGCAAAAAGCAGATGACACAAAGGACGAAGCCTTGAACGCCGCCGGAATTCCAGTAGTGCGCATAGATGCCAACAAACCGCCTCCGGCCGGCGACATCAAAATCATGCTGGAAAATCTGATTGCGAAAATGCAAGGTTAGAAACAGGGGGCGCAGGGGAAACAGTTTTGTTATACAACGCGACCCCATGCGGTGATTTTTCAAATTGCAGAAAATTAACCGGAGCAAAGGGCCCGGTCCCTTAATTCTTTTGGCAGCGCGGCGTGCTTTGCTTCAACGCCATGTTCAAATTATTCAGGCGGGGTGACATGAAAATCTCAAAGCTGGTTTTGTTGGTGTGCAGCCTGTTTATCACCATGGCCGCGCAGGCTGAGCCGGATGTGGTCAGGCTGGGCAACCTGAAGTTCGCCCATTACGGGGCGGTCTCGTACATGAAGGAGCTGGCTCCCAAATACAACCTGGTGATCGAGGAGCGGATGTTTGCCAAGGGGCTGGACATATTGCCCGCGACGATTGCCGGCGAGATCGACATCGCGGCAAGCGCGCTCGATGCGGCTGTCGCCGGCCGCGCCAGCGGCGTGCCGATATACGTGGTGGCGGGTTTTGCCAAGGGCGGCGCGCGCATCGTTGCCCGTCCCGACCTGAACATCAGGTCGGTCGCCGACCTCAGGGGCAGGAGGGTGGGTGTGGCACGCGGGGGTGCGCAGGAACTGTTGTTGTATGCCGAATTGTCCAAGTACAACCTGACCTGGTCGGACCAGCCGGGCAAGGATGTGCAGATATTCTTCATGCCGTTCGCCGACCTGAACCAGGCGCTGATGCAGAAAAATATCGACGCGATGAGCCAGTCCGAGCCGCAATCATCGCAGGCGATCAACAAGGGCTACGGTGTTGAAGTGCTGAAACCCTATGACACGCCATTGGGAGAACCGGTGCGTGTACTGGTGATGACCGAGAAGATGTACAACGAGAAGCGCGATGTGGCGCAGCGCGTGCTCAAGCTGTTCGTCGAGGCAACCCGGGCTTTCCAGAATGATCCCAAACTGGCGGAAAAATACGTGCGCGAGCAGATGTTCAAGAACCAGATCAGCGACCAGGACTATCGGGATGCGATGAGTAATGCGTCCTTCACCTATGACGTCAGCCTCGCACACGTTCAGATCACCGCTGACCTGATGAAGAAATACGGCGTCGGAAAGCTGGGTTATGTGCCGCAGGCGAAGGACTGGGTGCGTCTCGACCTGCTCGACAAGGCGAAGAAATCGTTGCAGGTCAAATAAGCCATATCGCCCCGGATGAAAAAAAACTGCCTGGCAAAAACTTTCGATATCCTGCATGGCTTGCTGGTGCCCATCGTGCTGCTTGCGCTGTGGCAGTGGCTGTCTTCGCAGGCGATCGTCAATCCGATGATCCTGCCGGCACCCACCAAAGTGCTGGCCAGGTGGTGGGAGTACCTGATGCCGGTGCAGGCTTACGACCCGGCAACTTCCGGTTATCTGGCATGGATGTTTTCCGGCGAGATGATCCGTGATGCCTATGCCAGCATGTATCGCGTGACGGTGGGATTTGTTGTGGGTGCAGCCCTGGCGCTGCCGCTGGGGCTGGTCATGGGTGCCTACGACCGCGTCTACAAACTGTTCAATCCCCTGATCCAGATTTTGCGGCCGATCCCGCCGATCGCATTTATCCCGCTGTCCATCCTGTGGTTCGGCCTGGGTAACCCGCCGGCTATTTTTCTGATCGTCATCGGCGCATTCTTTCCTATCCTGATGAACACCATCGCCGGCGTGCGCAATGTCGACGGCATCTATATCCGCGCCGCGCGCAGCCTGGGTGCCGGCCAGGCCACGATGTTCCTGCGCGTGATACTCCCGGCAGCGACACCCTATATCCTGGCCGGCATGCGCATCGGCGTCGGCACCGCCTTTATCGTGGTGATCGTGGCGGAGATGATCGCGGTCAACAACGGCCTCGGTTACCGTATACTGGAAGCGCGCGAATTCTTCTGGTCGGACAAGATCATCGCAGGCATGTTCACCATCGGGCTGCTCGGGCTGGCCATAGACGCCGGCATGAACCGCCTCAACAACCATTTGCTCAAGTGGCATCGCGGTATCGAAAACAAATGACCATGCAGCCGCACATCCGCATCCAAAAAGTCAGCAAGGTTTTCGGCACCGGCGGGAGCGAAGTGGCGGCGCTGGACGATATCAACCTGGACATCAAGGCCGGTGAATTCATCTGCCTGCTCGGGCCTTCCGGCTGCGGGAAATCCACGCTGCTCAACACCGTTGCCGGCTTTTCGTTGCCCACTTCCGGTGTCGTCCAGGTCCATGGCGAGACGGTGCGGGTACCCGGGCCGGATCGCGGCATGGTGTTCCAGGAATACGCGCTGTTCCCGTGGATGACGGTGGAGAAGAACATCGCCTTCGGCCTCGAGATCCAGAAGCAGGGCTGGGCGCAGATAGCCGGGAAAGTGGACGCGCTGCTGGAGATGCTGAAATTGCAGGACTTCCGCGCCCGCTACCCGAAAGAGCTGTCCGGCGGCATGCGCCAGCGTGTCGCGATCGCCCGCGTGCTGGCGCTCGATTCCCCTGTCATGCTGATGGACGAGCCGTTCGGCGCGCTGGACTCGCTGACCCGGCGCAACCTGCAGGACGAGTTGCTGCGCATCTGGATGGAATTGAAGAAGACCATCATCTTCGTCACCCACAGCATCGAAGAATCCATCTACCTGGCCGACCGGATCATCGTCATGACCTATCGCCCGGGCAGAATCAAGCGGGACGTCAGCGTCACGATGCCGCACCCGCGCGATCCCAGTTCCGCCGAATTCAACGATCTCAAGAAGGAATTGGGAATGCTGGTGATGGAAGAGCAAAGCCGCCACAACCAGGAAGAGATCAAGGCGCCGGTCGCCGACTGAATTTCTGCCGCAGAGTGTTGCAGCAGCGGGGCCCGTTTCCAGATAGAGTGGGTGCACTGACCAACCTCATTGACCGATTTTAATGATTCAAAACACCATGAACGAATTGGGCTACTGGCTGCTTCGATACGAAAATCAACTGCTGGCCACGATCGACAGGGCCGGGGGAAATATTTTTCCGCGCGGCCGGGCAGCGGATTTCGGCAGTCCCAGGGATGCGTTGCGGGTCGGGGAATGGCGGGGGATTTCCTGCTATGCCGCCGAACTGGACCGGGTTCCTGAAAATATTCACGGAGAGCTGATGCCGGTGCGCAGCCTGTTCAGTCTGGCTGGCGGGGAGGAAATATACCTGGCCGGACGCGCCATCCAGCTTCTGGACTGGCAGAAGAACCACCGCCACTGCGGCAAGTGCGGTGCGCCCACAACCATCAAGGCGGGGCAGTTCGCGATGTTGTGCCCCGCATGCGGCCTGGTCGTGTACCCGAGGATTTCGCCCGCCGTGATGGTGCTGATCCAGCGCGGCGATGAACTGTTGCTGGCCCGCAGCCACCGATTCAGGCCCGGTGTCTTCAGCGCTTTGGCCGGGTTTGTCGAGGCCGGCGAAACCCTGGAGCAATGCGCAAGCCGTGAAGTCCTCGAGGAGGTGGGTATAACAATCACCAACCTCAGGTATTTCGGGAGCCAGTCCTGGCCGTTTCCAAACTCTCTGATGGTGGCCTTCTTTGCCGACTATGCGGGGGGGATCATCGATCCCGATCCGTCGGAAATCGAGGATGCAAGCTGGTTTTCGCGCGGCGCATTGCCCGCGTTGCCGGAACCGGTGAGTCTTGCCCGCCAGCTGATCGACGCGGCGTGCCTATAGACAGGGCAACAAACATCGATTGAAAATATTGCGCTGGATTTTAAATGCCTGGCAGATGCCGGCCGGAATTGCGGGGGTATAAACTATGAGCAGCGATAAATACAAAGCCGGGATGGCTGCAAGAAGGGAAGTTCTTGGCGATGAATATGTGGACAAGGCTATTTCAGGCGCTACTGATTTCACAAAACCTTTACAGGACATGGTGACTGAAAATTGCTGGGGCGAAATATGGACGCGAGGTGTAATACCCAAAAGAACACGAAGTTTGGTAACAATTGCAACCCTGGCGGCGCTCAAGGCGCCAACTGAGTTAAAGACCCATGTTCTGGGCGCATTGCGTAACGGTTGCACTGTTGAGGAAATTCAGGAAGTCCTGCTTCAGTCCACGGTTTATTGCGGAGTTCCTTCAGGCATCGAAGCTTTCAGGGCCGCAAAAGATGTTATTGAAAATTGGCAAAACCTGAAAAAAGCCGGCAAGCCGGCCAGGTGAATGCGGTCGCCGCATCGCCACATATGGTCCGCGATGGTGAAAGTGGCAAATCAGGTGATACGCGGGTCCGGGGCCGATATACTTTATGCGGGAAAATAATCCGGCCCCGGCCGCTATAATTGCGCTCTGGTTACGCATGAAAATCAAGTCTCGGGAGTAAATGATGCAAATTGAAATCTGGTCGGACGTGATCTGCCCCTGGTGCTATATAGGCAAGCGCCGTTTTGAGGCGGCACTCGCCCGGTCCGCGAATCGTGAAAACATCAACGTGATCTGGCGCAGCTTCGAGCTCGACCAGAATGCACCCAGACAGCAACCCGGCAAGGTAAACGAGCTGATATCGCACAAATACAATATCAGCCTGCGGGAAGCGGACGAGATGATCGCGCGGGTAACCGCGCACGCCAGGGAAGCCGGCCTTGAATATCATCTGGACAAGGCCAGGCGGGGCAATTCCTTCGACGCTCACCGCCTGCTGCATTTTGCCGCCGAGAAGCAGGTGGGCGACCAGGCCATCGAATCCGTGATGCATGCCTATTTTTCCGAATCATTGCCGGTGGGAGACCGTGCCGCGCTGGCGAAGCTTGCGCCCAAGTTTGGCATTCCCGAAAGCGAGGCGCTGGTAATGCTGGAAAGCGACCGGTATGCGGATGCGGTGCGAGCCGATGAATCTCGCGCGGCGGGTTTCGGCATCTCCGGTGTGCCGTTCTTCGTGTTCGATGAAAAATCGGGCATCTCCGGCGCGCAGCCGGTCGAGGTGTTTGTCGAGGCGCTGCAACAGATGTGACTAGGATATTGGCGTATCCCGGTTTGCCGGAAGCCGCACCGGATCAGGCTGAGAGGTCGGATCAGGAGCGCATCCGCCGCTAGCGGATGCCGCGCCGGAAACGATATCCCTTGTAGCTGAAGATCATTCCGTCCGGCGTGATCTGTTCCAGCCTGAGTCCCGGCATCAACGATTGGCCTTCCCGCAACTTGTTGGAATTGATATAGACAATACGCTCGTCCGGCAGGTTCGAGTAGGCGTGAAGCTGAACCGTCATGGCCGGAATTTCCCGCTGAATCTGGACAGGCAGTTCGTCCATGGGTATCGCTTTTTGCTCATGTGCAGCGCCGTCAACCGGTAGCGCCGCGCCGGGTGTCACTGAGTCAGGTATTCCTGTGTCAGGTGTTCCGGAACTGGCGATTGCCGGGCTGTTCGGCTTGACGGCAACTGCCCCGGGAACAGCTTGTCCTGCCCGCGATAAATTCGGTGCCGGAATTTCCTGCGCTGTCTTGCCGGGTATTTCCGGCGCTGTGGCCAAAGGCGCCGGCGTGATCAAGGTCGCCGGGGTTTGTTGCAAAACCGGGGCCGGCGAATGCGTGGCAACCGCTTCTGTCCCGGTAAGCGACGCAGCGGGAAGCGCTTGTTCAGCATGCCACGGGCGCAACCAGCCTATCATGATCCCGGTGACCAGCAGTACCGCCGCAAGCAGGCCGTAATAGATAAACAGGGGCCGTTTGGGCGCAGCCACTGTCAGTTGTGCGGCCTGCAATGTCGGTGTTGCGCCACGCTGGCGCTGCTGGTCGGATTTCTTGAGCGCATCCAGGATGTACGACATGGTTACTTTGCTCCTTGTTCGCGGTGTAACTTCGGCACTGTCTTGTCCGCCGCGACGCTCAGGTGCATCATGGTCTGTAGCCCGACGGCACCGTCAGGAACGAGCCCCTGGGCAAGTTGAAACTGTTTGACTTCACGCATCATGGCTGCATCGAATATCTGGTCCTTGCTGGTTACTGAGGCTTTGCCATGCAGTTGCGCGAGTTGCCCGGCCAGCCATGCCACATTCGGGCCGCGATCGCCCGGGTGCAGGCTCTTGCCTGCAACCGGCGGCTTGCGCCACAGCAGGGTGTAGTGCCCGGACCATTGCTCCGCAAATGCGCCCGGGGAGACTGTCCTGGTTGCGTCGCCGAGCGCAAAGGTGGCGGATTGATTGTCCAGCCCGGTCAACGTTGCATAGAATTTGTTCCCTTGCCTGTCTTGCATCAGCAGGACTGCGGGCAGATTCAATTGGCGCAATTCATTCAGCCCGCCGCGCGCGGTCAGGCAACGCAAACCGATGGCCTCAGCCTGGCGGCATTCGTCGCCGCCCTGGTAACTTGAGCCCCATGCCTTGAATAACGAGGCGTAGGCCATCTCATGGCTGCGCGAGAGCGGGTAGCTTGCCGGCCATTCCAGTACATCCGGCAAGGCCGCTGACGGCTTGCTGGCCGCTGCCTGAATTTCGGGTTTCGCCTGTGGCCGGGTTTGCACCAGGGACTGGTACATTGCCGCCGCTAGTACTGTGCTGGCCAGCAGCAAAGCTGCCAGCAGGGGGCGCATCATGCTGCGCGGTTGCGCCGCCGGATTGTGAAACACCTCGCGCGCCGCCTGCTTCAGGGTCGCGCGATCGACCCGCTCCCTGCCTTGGGCGTAGGTGCCCAGCAGCGCACGGTCGCACAGCACATTGATGATCCGCGGAATACCCCCGCTCAAGCGGTACAGCTGCCCCGTCAGCGCAACCGGGAACAGCAGGCGCTCCGCCCCTGCAACCACCAGCCTGTGCTGCACATAGGCGGCGACTTCCTGTTTGCCCAGCGGCCCCAGGTGATAACGCGCGATGATCCGTTGCGCGAGCTGGCGCAGTTCCGGCCGCGCCAGCATCGCCGCCAGCTCGGGCTGGCCCAGCAGGATGATCTGCAACAGTTTGCGCTGGTTGGTTTCCAGATTGGTGAGCAGCCGCAATTGCTCCAGCACGTCGGCGGAGAGATTTTGCGCCTCGTCGATGATCAGCACCGTATGCCTGCCCCTGGCATGGGCGTCGAGCAGGTAGGCGTTGATGCAATCGATGTACACCTTGACGCTGGTGTTGCCGGGCGGGCAGGTGATGCCGAATTCGGCGCAGATGGTCGAAAGCAATTCCTCCACCGTCAGCTTGGGATTGAAGATGTAGGCCACATCGCAGGATTCCGGAATCTGCTCGAGCAGACAGCGGCACACCGTGGTCTTGCCTGCACCGACTTCGCCCGTGAGCAGCACAAACCCGCCGCCGGCATTCACGCCATAAAGCAGGTGCGCGAGCGCCTCCTGATGGCGCTGGCTCATGTAGAGATAGCGGGGGTCGGGTGCGATGGAGAACGGTTCTTCGGCGAGGCCAAAGTAACTCTGGTACATGGAATGCCCGGGAGTTGAGATGTTGCGCCATTATAGCTGCAAGTCGGGTTCATCCGCGGATGAGTCGCCAACTTGAAATCCCGGTTTGTGATTGCAAGTTTATGGATATGTCGCGTTATTTGAAATCGAAGGCGGCCAGACCGTGACCGTGCCGGCGATACGCCATCAACTCGAAGAAGATTTCTTTTGAAGGTTGGATAAAATGTGGCAAAGTAGGGATGTCGTTTGGTGAGGACAGAAACCGGAACCTGTTCAAGGCGGTTTTTGCAGCCATACGCGAACTCATGGCGCAACTGGAACCGGGGAAGAATCGCCCCGTCGGTTTTGCGTCCTGGGAGAGAAAATGAAGACAGCCGCTTTGGTTTTTTGGGCTTTATAAATGAAATGTGTTAATGCAAGGCCCGACCCCGTGTGCCTTTTTTCCAATTCACCTTTAAGGATTTGCAAATGATGTCTATTAAATCTCGCATTTTGCTGGCAAGCGCAGCTTCCCTGTTGATATTGAGCGCCTGTAACGGCAAAGCCGGAAATGCTCCCGCAGCGGGAGATGTCGCCGCCACCGTCAACGGCACCCCCATCAGCAAGGGTAGTGTCGACCAGATAGTCGCGCAGCGTTTAGCGATGGGCCAGCCTGACAGCCCCGAAACACGCAAAGCCATCATCAACCAGCTGGCTATGCAGATGCTGGTATCCGAGGAAGCGATCAAGAAAAACCTGGACAAGACGCCGGAAGTGGTCGACCAGCTCAATCTGACCCGGCAGTCCATCCTGGCCAACGCCTTCGTTCAGGACTATACAAAGAATAATCCTGTCAGCGACGACATGTTGAAAGCCGAGTACGACAAGGTCAAGGCACAGATGTCAGGTACCGAATACAAGGCACGCCATATCCTGGTGGATAAGGAGGCTTTAGCCAAGACCATCATCGCCAAACTGAAAAAAAATCCCAAGCTGTTCGACAGTCTCGCCAAGGAATATTCAAAAGATCCGGGCTCCAAGGGTAATGGCGGCGAGCTGGGTTGGTTCGACCCGCGCGACATGGTGCCGGAATTCGGTGCTGCCGTCGCCAAGCTTGCAAAAGGAAAGTTCACGCTTGAACCGGTCAAGACGCAATTTGGCTATCATGTGATTCTGTTGGAAGATTCCCGCACCAAGCAGGCTCCCACCTTCGAGCAAGTCAAACCCCAATTGGCCAGGCAAGTGCAAGATCAAAACCTGAAGAAACTGGTCGACGACATGATGTCAAAAGCCAAGATCGAAATCACCGCCTCACCTGCAGCTGCACCGGGCAAGAAACCCGAATAAGCGGGTTATAGCCGGGAGTGATGAAAGGGGCCGGGGTCGAATTTTATGCAGTTGAAGAAATTCGAACCCGGCCACTTTATTTTTTGGGTGATGCCGGAGAAGCGTCCATGATCAGATCCGGATTGTTTATGTAGTCACAAATTGTGACCACAACAACTGCGTCTTGTAAAAAAGATGAAGCTGCCTCTTTTAATTGCCCTGTAACTTATGAATCCAGCCAAAGCATCAACCCGCGATGTCAGCGCCAAAATTTCACGCATGTTTGTGCATCCCGTCAAATCCTGCGCGGGGGTCGAGGTGCGCGAGGCATTGTTGACCGAAACGGGATTGGAACTGGACCGGGCCTGGATGGTGGTGGATGCACGGGGTGTATTCGTGACGCAGCGCGAGCAACCCCGTATGGCTCTGGTTCGCCCGCAGATCAAACCCCGTGAGCTGGTGCTGGGCGCGCCCGGTATGCCGGACTTGCACATCGCGCTGGAGCTAATGAAACAGACCGTATCGGTAAAGGTCTGGGATGATGAAGTACCCGCATTCGATATGGGCGACGAGGCTGCACAATGGTTCACTGAATTACTCTCGATGTCCGCAGAGGCAAGCCATGCTTCCCGCGCTTATAGATTGGTCCGATTTGATCCCGCGCACCGGCGTGCTTCCAGTCTGGAATGGACAGGCGGTGTGCAAGCCCTTAACCTGTTCAGCGATGGATATCCGCTTTTGGTGCTCAGCGACGCGTCGCTTGCAGAACTGAATCAGCGATTGGTGGCCGCAGGCCATGCCAGCGTCGGCATCGAACGCTTCAGGCCCAACATCGTGCTGTCGGGACTGCATGCGCACGATGAGGACAGGTTGGGCGTGATGCACTTAGCGGCAGGCGCTGAAGAAGTTTTGCTGAAGCCGGTCAAGCCCAGCCCGCGCTGTCCCATTCCCAATGTCGATCCGCAGACTGCTGCAATCAGCCCCGAAGTCGGTGACACCCTGCAAAGTTATCGGCGGGATGCCCGTGTAGAAGGCGCGGTGACTTTTGGCATGAACACCATCGTCCTTCAGGGTGTCGGCGCCACTTTGCGAGTGGGGCAGACCGTGACGGCGGATTTTGATTTTGGTTGACTGACTGCGTTGAAGCAAGTCGACCGGCCCTTTTTGACCTTTACATAACCCATGACAGGTTCCATACGGCAGCCGTCATTGGCGCGAACGAAAAACACTCGCCACGAACGGACTTGCCCCCTGCAACCTTTTATTGAGGTTTTCATATTTGATGACAGATGGCACATCTTTCTGAATGCAGTCAGGGGAAATTAAAAAAACTGGCACGTCATTCCCGCGAATTCGGGGAATCCAAAATGCCCCGTCATTGCAACAAGGCTTCAGCTGCGAGCGATGGCACAAACACGTGTCATTGCGATATCCAGCGACTTGCCGGCTTGCTGGTTTATAACCAACCACTTGGCAACCGTTTTGTGGTTGCTTAGTGGGATGGCTAGTTGTTTCACCAGTCGATTGGCTATAACCAACCACTTGGCAACCGTCTTCTGGTTGCTTAGTGGGATGGCTAGTCGTTCCACCAGTAGTTCCATCAGGAGGCG
>DAICZN010000044.1 GCA_027311105.1 Gallionella sp. | reverse complement strand
CCGAACACCAGTCGCTGCATGCTGCGCAGGCGCGCCAGGCTGAACTCCAGCCCGATGCTGAACATCAGGAAGACCACGCCGAATTCGGCAAGATGCCGGGTTTCCGGCGCATCGCGTATCCAGCCCAGCGCATGTGGTCCGATCAGGATGCCGACCAGAAGATACCCCAGCATCACCGGCAATTTCAGGATACGGCACATCACGACCACGCCCACGGCAACGGAGAGCAGGATCAGCAGGAGTTGCAGCGAGTCAGTCATAGGGATGCTGGAGCGGCATTTTTTCGATGGGCGGATAATGCCCTAATTAGACCATCCTTTCAAAACTTCTCCGCCAATCAAAATTGTAGCGGGGGTAAAATTTCGCTGGGGGTTAACACGCACTGCTATAATCCCGTTCCATGAACAAAACCATCTCCGCCGCACCACGCGCCCTAGCCCTAGCCCGCGAAGTCCTGAACATAGAAGCTTCCGCTGTGCAGGCTCTGAGTGAACGACTCGACGAGAATTTCTTGCGCGCGCTGGATGTCATCCTGCGTTGCGAAGGCCGCGTCATCGTGAGCGGCATGGGCAAGTCCGGACATATCGCGCGCAAGATCGCCGCCACGATGTCCAGCACCGGCACCCCCGCTTATTTCGTGCATCCGGGCGAAGCCAGCCATGGCGACCTGGGCATGATCACCAGCACGGACGTGATCATCGCGCTGTCCTATTCCGGCGAGAGCCAGGAACTGGTTGCGATCGTGCCGGCTATCAGGCGCCAGGGCGCAAAACTCATCAGCATGACCGGCAACCCGGCTTCCACGCTGGCCAAAATTTCCGACGTGCATCTGAACGCCGCTGTCGACAAGGAGGCTTGCCCGATGGGCTTGGCGCCAACCACCAGCACCACCGCAGCACTTGCACTGGGTGACGCACTGGCGATGGCATTGCTGGACGCCAAGGGCTTCGGCGCCGAAGATTTTGCCCGGTCGCATCCGGGCGGCAATCTGGGGCGGCGTTTGCTCACCCATGTGCGCGACATCATGCGTAGCGGAGAACGCCTGCCCATGGTAAGCGTAAACGCGATGCTGGGCGATGCGATCCTGGAAATCTCGAAAAAGGGTGTGGGCATGACCGCCATCGTCGATGACAGGCAGAATGTCCTGGGTATATACACGGATGGCGATCTGCGCCGCACGCTGGCCAGGAAACTGGACTTCAACACCACTCCGGTACGCGATGTGATGTCGGCCAATCCGCGCTGTATAGCCCCGGACAGGCTCGCCGCCGAAGCGGTGCAGGTGATGGAACAATACAACATCAGCCAGATGCTGGTGGTGGATGAACAAAACAGGCTGGTCGGCGCACTGAACATGCATGACCTGTTGCACGCAAAAGTGATTTAGTCGTGTAGGGTGGGCATGGTGAGATTGTGCCCACACTACTATGTTTCATTTAGAGGAAAACCATGCTTACAAGCCGCGCAAAATTGATAAGCCTGATCGCATTCGATGTGGACGGGGTGATGACTGACGGCGGATTGTATTATTCCGATTCCGGCGAGGAATTCAAGCGCTTCAATTCGCTGGACGGCCATGGCCTGAAAATGCTCCGTGCCAGCGGTGTGGAGATAGCCATTATCACCGGGCGCACTTCACGCTGTGTGGAAGCGCGCGCACTTAACCTCGGCATCTCGCATCTCTACCAGGGAGTGGAAAACAAGCTTGATGCCATGGTCGATCTGCTCAACAAGCTCAAACTATCGAGGGACGCCGCCGCCTACATGGGCGACGATATAGTCGACCTCACCGTGATGCGCCATGTCGGACTCGCCATCAGTGTGCCGGAAGCGCCGCAACTGGTGCGCGAACATTCCGCCTATGTCACCCGGCGCAGCGGCGGGCACGGGGCGGTGCGCGAAGCATGCGAAATGATCATGTCGGCACAAGGCACGCTGGATGCCCGACTGGCGCCGTATTTGCGATGACACTTTCTTCCCGCGCCCGTTACTGGCTGCCGCTTTTGCCATTGCTTGGCTTGCTGGGCGCAACCTATTGGCTGGACCAGCAGGTCCAGCCCGTACCCGCCAAGCCGGATGCAAACAAACGCCACGATCCGGATGCGATCATGGAGAATTTCTCCGCGACCAAGATGAATTTGCTGGGCGTACCGGGCTTTGTCATGGCCGCAAAAAAAATGCTGCATTATCCGGATGACGACAGCACCACCCTCGAAAATCCGCACATTGACATGCTTTCCGCTGAAAATCCCACCATACATGTGGTTGCAAAGACCGGCACTGTTTCCAGCAATGGTGATGAGATATTTCTGCACGACAAAGTAGAGGTGGTCCGCGATGCAAGCGCCCGGCAGGATGAACTCACGCTGCATACCGAATATTTGCATATCATCCCGGATAAGAACCTGACCGATACCGACCGCGCTGTCACTCTCGCAAATGCGCACAGCACGATACATGCAATAGGCCTGGAAATGAACAGCCAGACACGCATCCTGAAACTGCTCTCCCAGGTTACAAGCGAATATGTACAGAACCGGCACTAAATTGTTTTGGGCGGCATTTTTGCTGGTCTTCCCACCCGCATGCCTTGCCGAACGCGCAGACCGGGACCAGCCTATCCACATGGAAGCCAATCAGGTGATGATGGATGACACACAGCAAATCAGCACCTTTACCGGCAATGTGCGATTGACCCAGGGCACTTTGCTGCTCAGCGGCGACAAGATCGTCGTGGTAGAAGACAAGGACGGATTCAAGCACGCCACGGTATATGGAAACACAGCCAAGTTCAGGGAAAAACGCGATGGGTTCGATCAGTACGTGGAAGGCTATGGCGATCGCATCGACTATGACACGCGCTCCGAGACGCTGAATTTGCACGAGAAAGCGCGACTCAAGCGCGGTCTCGATGAGGTGAGCGGCGACAACATCGTTTACAACACCAACACTGAAGTTTTCCAGGCGGACGGCCGCCCGGCAAGCAAGGGAACCGACCAGCCACAACGGGTACGCGCAATTCTGCAGCCCAAATCAAAAAAAATTGAAGTTTCTCCGTACGCGCCGGCTCCGCTAATCATCACGCCCAGCAAGACTCTTACTCCCACGGAATGAACATGAGCGAACTTCGCGCAATCGGTCTGAACAAGAAATACGGCTCACGCACAGTGGTGCATGATGCATCGTTGTCGGTAAAAAGCGGTGAAGTGGTGGGGCTGCTCGGCCCGAATGGCGCGGGCAAAACCACCACGTTCTACATGATCGTGGGACTGGTCGCTGTTGGCGGCGGCGAGATTTTCATTGACGGCCAAAATATCACCCATTTCCCGATCCACCGGCGCGCCCGTCTGGGGCTTGGTTATCTGCCGCAGGAAGCCTCGATCTTCCGGCGCCTGACCGTGGCGGAAAACATCAAGGCAGTGCTGGAATTGCAGGACCTTGCTGAAAACGACAGTCAGAGTCTTCTGGAAAAGCTGCTGGAAGACCTGCATATTTCCCATATCCGCGACAATCCCGCGGTCAGTCTTTCCGGCGGGGAACGGCGTCGCGTGGAAATCGCACGCGCACTGGCGACCGACCCGCGCTTCATTTTGCTGGATGAGCCTTTCGCCGGCGTCGATCCCATCGCTGTGCTGGACATCCAGAAAATCATCCGCTTTCTCAAGGAACGCAATATCGGTGTACTGATCACCGACCACAATGTCCGGGAAACCCTGGGCATATGCGATCGCGCCTACATCATCAATGCCGGTTCGGTAATGGCTGAAGGCAAGCCTGATGAAATCATCTATAATGAAGGTGTAAGAAAAGTGTATCTGGGCGAACACTTCAAGCTCTGACACAAGGTTTCCCCGGATAAGACACCAAGCACGATACTACGCAATGAAAGCCACTCTCCAACTTCGTGTATCCCAGCAACTGACGCTCACTCCCCAGTTGCAGCAGGCTATTCGATTACTGCAGCTCTCCACCCAGGACATGCACCAGGAAGTCGCGCGCATGCTGGAAGAGAATCCCATGCTGGAAGCTGCCGATGAATCCGCCAACAGCCTCTTCCCCGCCAATTCCCTGCCTTTGCCGCCGCACAGCAATACCGGCACATCCGGCGACGAGCCGGAGCAACCCCGCGGTGACGATCGCGGTGCGGACGATTTTGGCGCGGATCGATTTGACAATGAGCCGGCTGACTGGAATACCGGCGGCGCCATGCGCAGCACCGACGACGAGGACGAGACATACCCCGAACAAGCTGCGGAGCTCGCCAGTTTGCGCACCCATCTGCACAATCAATTGACCACCAGTTCACTGGACGACAAAGACCGGAAAGTGATCGGCTTGCTCATCGATGCGCTGGACGAGAATGGTTATCTGGAGCAGGATCTTGACGAGCTGGTGACGCTGCTGCCAGCCGAACTGGGGATCACGCTGGACGACCTAGAGACTGCACTGGTGCAGCTGCAGCACCTGGATCAACCCGGGCTGGCGGCGCGCAATCTGGGCGAGTGCCTGGCGCTGCAACTCAAAGCCGTGCCGGAAGACACGCCGCACCGCGACCTTGCAATCCAGCTGGTAAGCCTGCATCTCGACCTGCTGGCCGCGCACGATTTTTCCAGAATCAAAAAACTGCTGCGCTGCTCGGACGAGGCATTGCGCGCCGCACAATGCCTGATCACGGGCCTGAACCCGAAACCCGGCGCCGAATTCGGACTAAGCGTTGCCGATTACGTGGTACCCGACGTCGTTGTGGAAAAACACAAAAACAAATGGCGCGTGCGGCTCAATGCCGAGGCGATGCCCAAACTGCGGGTAAACCAGATTTACGCCAACATACTGCAGCAGCGCGGCGATAAAAGTTCCTCGCAACTCGCCACCCAATTGCAGGAAGCCAAATGGCTGATCAAGAATCTGCAACAGCGGTTTGAAACCATTCTGCGCGTTGCACAGGCCATAGTGGAACGGCAGGGTAACTTTTTCGAGCATGGCGAGATAGGGATGCGCCCGCTGGTATTGCGCGAAATCGCCGATGAACTGGAGCTGCACGAATCGACGGTGTCGCGCAGCACCACACAAAAATTCATGCTGACCCCGCGCGGCATCTACGAATTCAAGCATTTCTTTGGCAGCGGACTGGCTACAGAAAGCGGCGGCACCTGCTCTTCCACTGCAATACGCGAATTGATAAAGCAGCTGGTCAACGCGGAAGACCAGCGCAAACCCCTTACTGACAGCCGCATGTCAGAAATCCTGGCACAGCAGGGCATAGTCGTCGCCCGGCGTACCATAGCAAAGTACCGGGAAGCATTACGCATACTCCCGGTCAATCTCCGTAAATCACTCTAAAATAAGGAGCACACCATGAACCTCCACCTAACCGGCCACCATCTTGAAATCACCCCAGCCATTCGGGGTTATGCCGCCGAAAAATTCGATAAAATCAAGCGCCATTTCGACAGCGTCGTGATTGATGTGAACGTTATCCTCTCTGTTGAAAAACTGAAACAGAAAGCCGAAGCCACCATGCATATCAGCGGCAAGAATTTGTTCGTGGAATGCGATGATGAGAATCTTTACACGGCTATAGACATGCTGGTGGACAAGCTGGACCGCCAGGTGCGCAAACACAAGGACAAGCTGTCGGCGCAACGCCACGATGACTCCGGGAAACACGCTGTTGCCGAGTAATCAATAACGGGCGGGGTTGCACCCGCCCATTTTTATCCGCCCCCTCAATATGAACCTGATCAGCAAAATCCTGCCGCCCGACAACATCCTGTTGGACACAGAATCCACCAGCAAGAAACGTGTCTTCGAACGCGTCGGATTGCTGTTTGAAAACAACCAGCAAATCGGCCGCAGCCAGGTATTCGACAGCCTGTTCGCGCGCGAAAAGCTCGGCTCGACCGGTTTGGGACAGGGTGTGGCGATACCGCACGGCCGAATTGCAAAACTGCGCGACGCCACCGCAGCGTTTGTGAAAACTTCACATCCGATCCCGTTCGATTCGCCTGACGGGCTTCCGGTTAACCTGATTTTCGTGCTGCTGGTACCGGAGCGCGCCACCGACCTGCATCTGCAAATCCTTGGGGAACTGGCGCAAATGTTCAGCGACGCCCAGTTCCGCAATCTTTTGCTCGCCCGCGACGCCAGCGCCGGAATCCATCAGTTGTTCAACGAATGGAACAGCGTGACATGACATGTCATGAACCCCCAGCCTGCTTGCAAAAATACGGGGCTGGCAAAATGCGGCAAAGCGATCGGGCGGGCAAATAACCGTGCGACGCCCCCGGAAACGAGGCTTCAGTGAATAACAATCTCAAGATTAAGGCGTCACCAAGGTAAATTACAGGGGTCCCAATGAGCCAGGTTAACGTGCGGCAATTGTTCGAAGACAAGCAGGAGAGACTGCAACTCAGCCGTGTCGCCGGGGCGGATGGCACGGAACGCACCATGGACAGCGATGAGGTCAATACCTCCAACAAGGGACTCATCGGCCACTTCAACCTGATCCACCCGAACTGGGTGCAGGTACTCAGTGAAACCGAGCTGAATTATCTCCGCGATCTGAACCCGGATCAGCTCGACCATGCTTTCCGCCAGCTCGAACAAAGCGGCACGATCTGTCTGATCGTGGCGGGCGCAAACGACATTCCGGAGGAGTTGATCGCTTTCGCCAACCGGTCCCACATTCCGCTGTTCTCTTCACCCAAGGCCAGCGTGCATCTGATGTGGCTGATCCGTCACTATCTGGCCAAGGAATTGGCCGAATCCACCACCCGACACGGCGTGTTCCTGGACGTGCTCGGCGTCGGCGTGATGATCACCGGCGAGAGCGCGGTGGGTAAAAGCGAACTGGGTTTGGAACTCATCTCGCGCGGCAGCGGACTGGTCGCCGATGACATCGTCGAATTGCACCGCATCGCACCGGACACGCTGGAGGGCCGCTGCCCGCAACTGCTGCGCGACTTTCTCGAGGTGCGCGGCCTGGGCGTGTTGAATATCCGCACCATGTTCGGCGAAACAGCGGTGCGGCGCAAAAAAAGCCTGAAACTCATCGTGCACCTGCACCGGCCGCCCGGCGGCGATGTGTCACAGATGGAACGCCTGCCGATCAACGCAACGCACCAGGAAATTCTCGGCGTGAATATCAGCACCGTGAATATCCCCGTGGTCGCCGGGCGCAACCTTGCGGTGCTGGTGGAGGCGGCAGCGCGGAATTTTGTCCTGAAGCAGCGCGGCATCAACAGCATGGACGAGTTCATCGCCCGGCATGAACAACAGCTGCACGAAGACCAGTAGCAGCGCCATGCAATTATTCCTGATCAGCGGTTTATCCGGCTCCGGCAAGAGCATCGCGCTCAAGGTGCTGGAAGACAGCGGTTACTACTGCGTGGACAACCTGCCCGCCGACATGCTGGCAGCGCTGGTGGAACACCTGCAGCGCGCCGGGTACAGCAATATCGCCGTCAGCATCGACGTGCGCAGCGCCAACAGCGTGCAGCGTCTGCCGCCGTTGTTGCAGCAGATCAGGGAACAGGGCGTGGATGTGCACGTGTTATTCCTGGACGCGCAGACCGACACGCTGGTAAAAAGATTTTCGGAAACACGGCGCCTGCATCCGCTCAGCGATGCCACGCTTCAGAATGGCGACAAGAAGGCCCGCACGCTTCCCGAATGCGTCAGCCAGGAGCGCGAATTGCTGACCGGGATCAGCGACATCGGCCACCACATCGACACCACCGAGCTCAACGCCAATGCATTGCGAGCCTGGATCAAACAATTCATCAGGCTGGATCGCGCGCGACTGACGCTGTTGTTCCAGTCATTCGGATACAAGCACGGCATCCCGCTGGATGCCGACCTGGTGTTCGATGTGCGCTGCCTGCCCAACCCCCACTACAATCCGCTGCTGCAAACGCTCACCGGATGCGATGCGGCAGTGATCGAATTTCTCGACAAAACCCCCGGCGCACAGGCCATGTACGCCGACATCCGCGACTTCGTCGAACGCTGGCTGCCGAGTTTCGTCGCCGACAACCGCAGCTACCTGACCGTGGCCATCGGCTGCACCGGCGGACAGCACCGATCGGTCTATCTTGCCGAAAAGCTCGCGCGTCATTTCGAGCATCAGCAGCAAGTGCTGGTGCGCCATCGCGAACTGACGCACTGAACCATGTACAGCACGGCATTGCAGCACATCAGGCCCGGCGACTGGCTGACTTTGTTGTGCGGCGGCCTCTTCGTCGCGATGCTGACACTCAGCCTGTGGAGCGGAGATCGCGCGGACAAGGCCGTCATACGCAGCGGCGGCAAGATATTCAGTGTAGTACCCTTGTCCAGAGACCAACAGATCGAAGTGCGCGGCCCGCTGGGAATCAGCATCATCAGCATCAGGCAGCGCGAGGCGCGCATCGCATCCGACCCCAGCCCCCGCCAATACTGCGTGCGCCAGGGATGGTTAAAGCAGGCCGGCGAGATTGCGCTATGCCTGCCCAATCAGGTGAGCGTGGAGTTGACAGGCAGCAAAAAGAGATATGACAGCCTCAACTACTGAGAAGCAGGGTCAAGGAACAAGGTGCAAGGTGCAAGGTGTAAGCGCCGGCTCGGAATTGCCTTGTGCCTTGCATCTTGAACCTTGTTCCTCGATTCTGTTAAACACCACCGCCGAGGACCACCACGTCGCGCGCATGGCAGCGGTAGCGCTCGGCCTGACAGTTCTGGAAAGCGCCATCCCCTCGCCGTTGCCCGGTGTAAAACCGGGGCTGGCCAACATCGTCACGCTGATCGTGCTGGCCCGCTACGGCTGGCGCACTGCCGCATGGGTGTCGCTGCTGCGCGTGATGGCCGGCAGTTTGCTGTTCGGCAACTTTCTGACACCGGGATTCTTTCTCAGCCTGTCGGGTGCGGCGCTCAGCCTGGCCGTGCTGGGCCTGGTCCGGCATTTGCCCGGGCGCTGGTTCGGTCCGGTCAGCCACAGCATCTACGCAGCCTTCGCGCATATCACCGGACAGCTGCTGGTGGTATACCTGTGGCTGATCCCGCATGCCGGCATAGCCTACCTGATCCCTGTCTTTGCCACCGCCGCCTTGGTATTCGGCACGGTGAACGGATTAATCGCGGCGCATTTCATGGATAATGCAGATTCTTTCACCACGAAAGCAGCTGAAAATTCCTCATGAACAATATTCAAGCCCCAGAGAACACAGGGATGAATCGTGCTTTCAACTTCCCCCGGACCAATCTGGCAGGCCGGAGATATAACATCGGAAAACGTTGTTTTTTCTCTGCGGGCTCTGTGTTCACTGTGGCCATATGACATGAAAACAATAGCCCTGGCGTTCACCGGCGCATCCGGACTGCCCTACGGCATGCGCCTGCTCGAATGCCTGCTGCAAAGCGGGACGCGTGTACATCTGGTGTACTCGCAGGCCGCCCAAATCGTCGCCAAGCAGGAACTGGATTTCACGCTGCCGAACCGCCCGCAGGATGCCGGGCAGATGTTTGCGGAACGCTTCGGAAAATTCAGCGGCGAACTGAAAGTGTTCGGCATCCAGGACTGGTACGCGCCGATGGCCTCCGG
Source organism: Gallionella sp. (assembly GCA_027311105.1). Taxonomy (GTDB): domain Bacteria; phylum Pseudomonadota; class Gammaproteobacteria; order Burkholderiales; family Gallionellaceae; genus Gallionella. The sequence continues at coordinate 7,339 of DAICZN010000044.1, read as the reverse complement.
ATCCAATCCGGGCGACGCTATGGTGATCTGCCCCTGCACGATGGGCACGCTGGGCAAGATCGCGGGCGGGATCAGCGATGATTTGATTGCGCGCGCCGCCGACGTGATGCTCAAGGAAAAACGCGCGCTGATCCTGGTGCCGCGCGAGATGCCGTTTTCCGCGATCCATCTGGAGAACATGCTCAGGCTGTCGCACGCCGGCGCCGTCATCATGCCGCCCAACCCGGGCTTCTATCACCACCCGCAAAGCGTGCAAGACATCGTGGATTTTGTCGTCGCACGGATACTCGATCATCTGGGAATAAAGCAGGAGTTGATGAAGCCCTGGGGTGTGAGTGGTCGCCGGGAGTAGCCGCCAGCCCTGGATTTTCTGCTGGACCGAGCGCAGCAGAATCGATACATGCATGGCATAGACAAGACAGCAACGTCTTCAACAGCCTTTTATTTTTTTATGCAATGCTCTGCCATGAGTGGTTAGCCGCTCAGGAGAGTAAATATCTGATAGCATAAAACCTGTTCGCTGGAAGAAGGAAATCCGGGGGATCCGCAATTACCACCAGATAAATGGCGGCAATAGAATCCCAAAACAAACGCAGGGTAGCCAAGCAGGATAGCCAATCAACCTGGATTTGGCTTGACATCGCGCTTGCATGCACAAATTACCCGGTCATTGCATAGCAACGGTACAAGCTCAAAGAAGTTTCCTGAATCTTTTGCGCATTGATTGCCGGGCGAAATATGAGTAATTTGCATTCGCCATTTAAGATTTGGCACCAATACAGGAAATCCGCAGGTTATTGATCCGGATTCCATGATCCGAAAGAGCGCGCCGGATTGATTTTGTTTGTGCGCCTGACGATCTTCCCAAGGATTCATCAGTGAAAATTATTCGGTTGTGGCTCTTGATGGCCCTCATTCTGGTATTAACCGCCTGCGGCGCAGCCCCGTCCAAACCGGCGCCTTCGGGCATCAACCATCCATCCTCTGCAAATACCGGCGAGGCGACAGTTCCCGGGCTTGCGTCCGGGTCGGCTGTTGCTTCTGCTCCTGTTGCAGCCGCAAAAAAAAATTACGCGCGAGTTCAAGTTTTTTATGTGGCCGATAAAAACGGCAATGGAAACACCCCATCCTCCAGATTTTACGGTTCAGAGCGCTCGGATATTGGCTATGGAAAATGTATGGTTAGCATACCGAATGACCATCAACCGGGCGAATTAGAAACCGCTTCCATTTTCAAGCTGGAATTTCACGAAGATCCAAACAAGCAGATTGTAATACTTGACGTCACAAGGAAAGACGAGAAGGCATATTTCGCCGAGATTGCAAAAAAAGTCGGGCGCTCGAAGCACAAGAGTGCTCTGATATACATCAGCAGTTTTAGCCTATCCATTGAAGATGCCACAAGGCGAATGGCTCAAATTGCTTACGATTTGAAATTTGATGGAGTTCCGGTTTTGTATGGGCGGCCTCCACAGGTCAATAAAACGGGTAACATTGCCGATGAAAACACCATCAATTCGACCCAAAGCCGCATGGAAACGTTCTTGAACGGCTTTGCTTCAAAAACTACTGCTAAAAATATTTACCTTATTGCCCATGACGTGGACAGTCGGTCATTAATAAACACATTGGATTCATTAACAAGGGAAAATCCGAAATATAAAAACCGGTTTAAAATGATAATTCTTGCGGCACCTGATATCGATGCCGATATTTTCAAAGATCAAATAGTACCCGCTCTTAAAATTGCAACTGCACAGCAACTCACCAGCAAAGTACGCCGGAAAAAAATTCAAGGGAGTTTGGCAAAGTGAATCTTTCCAGCCACTCCTGCTTTGCCCCTCTCATTCCACGCCCTGGCTTCCAACACCATCCGCAGATGCGTGCGGGAATTGTGGATTCCAGGGTGCCGTGGTGCCGGATCACCCGGAGGTGAAGCGGGTGTTAAAGAAAAAGCGGGATAGAAGAAGTTGCCGGGCTACCCCCGGCGAAGTTTATTCAACAACGCCCGCACCGGAGTCGGTATCGCCGCCTGCAACGCATCCTCCACACTTAGCCACACATTCCCCGCTTGCGCGGCACGTAAAGGTTTACGCGCGAGTTGGATATTCAGCGGCGTGATATGCAGCTTGAAGTGAGTGAAGGTATGGGTAAATATCTCCAGCCTTTCTCCATGATCCGCGTCCATTCCGTATGTCACGAACCAGTCCCTGGCCTGTTCCTCATTATCAAACTGCGGCGGACACCACAACCCGCCCCAGATGCCGCTGCCGGGCCGCTTCTCCAGCAGGATGTCCCTGCCGTGCATCAGCAATAGGAACGTGGCGTTTCTTTCCGGCACGGCTTTGCGCTGTCGCGGCGTGGGTAGCTCGCTGACACGTCCGCTTTGAAATGCCACACATTCACTGGACACCGGGCACTCTCCACACTTCGGCTTGCTGCGCGTGCACAGCGTCGCACCCAGATCCATCTGCGCCTGTATGTAGGCGGCAATATCATGTTGCGGCAACAGCGCTTCGGCCTGTTGCCAGAGCCGGGCTTCCACTGCCTTCTCGCCGGTCGATCCGCTGATTCCGCAGTAGCGCGCCAGCACGCGCCTGACGTTGCCGTCCAGTATCGCGCGGCGTTCGTGCCAGGCCAGTGCGCAGATTGCCGCGGCGGTGGAGCGGCCGATTCCGGGCAGTTCCAGCATCTGCCCGAATTCGCGCGGAAATTCACCGTGATGTTTTTCCATGATGATCTGCGCGGCACGATGCAGGTTGCGGCCCCGCGCGTAGTAGCCGAGGCCGCTCCAATGCGCGAGTACCTGCTCTTCAGTCGCGGCGGCGAGTGCCGCGACAGTCGGAAACAATGCGGTGAAACGCCGGTAATACGGGATAACGGTGGCGACCTGTGTCTGCTGCAGCATGATCTCGGACAACCACACATGGTAGGCATCCGCGCCCTGCCAGGGCAGGTCGTGGCGTCCGTGCACGCGCTGCCAGACAATCAGTCGTGACGAGAAGCTGTGCATTCAACGGCATTGCGGGAACGGGTGATTGCTCCTGCATGGCCCCCAATCAATTGAACAACCCTTTCAGTTTATCCTTGAGCTGATCCTGCAACTGGTTCTTTAACTCCTGCTTTCTGGATTCGATTTTTTCATCCACTTTCTGCTTGACTGCGTCCCTGAGCATGGCGCCATAATCCAGGGTGTATTTCAGATCGGCATACGGACCGCTGACATGCACCGGCACGGTGAGGCCGCTTTTCCCGTCGGCTGTCCTGGTTATGGCAGCCTTGGCAAAATAGTCGACACTGTCATTGCCGATATTGATGTCGCCCTGCCCGCTGACCCGGACCAACCCGGTTCTCAGGGAAAGGTCATCGTTATGCGCCACGCCGTTGGTCACCTTGAATGTCGCCTTGAATTCATTGAATGTGGACTTCTCGCCGGAATTAGCCGCCAGCGATTCGCTGGTCACACCACCGCCCCCGCTCAACATGGCCTGGGCGGCAAGCAGCTTCTTGTCGATGTCGATGCCCTTGACTGCACCATCCGCCAGGTTCAGCGAGAAGTGGCCGTTGAGCGCTTTCTTCATCGCGCCGACGGTGTTGCCGCGCGCGGTGAGGTTCACCCCGATATTGCCATTGCCTTCGAGCATATCAAGGTTGGCTGCATCCTTCGCCAGCGGGGCGACATTGACGCCGTTGAGATTCTGGATGATCGTGAGGCTGGGGGTGGTTTGCGCGTTCAAACTCAGACTGCCGTTGGTGCTGCCCTGATACAGTCTGGCGGAGATTGGATTGATATTCACCAGCCCGTTAAGCGCTTTCACATCCACCCGCAGCTGGGTGAATTTCACGTTCATAATCTTCAGAGCGCCGATGCGCAGGCTGCCGTCCAGGTTGAGTTTGCGCAGCGCGGACAGGTCCAGCGGTTGTTCGGGCTCTTTGGATATCGACACGGCGTTCGCGGGAGATTTCGGCGCGGCTGGAGATGACTTCGGCAGGTATAAATCGGCATCGAACTGGTCGATATCCGCATCGAATTTTATCGCCGGCTCGGCAAAACCCTGCACGCCTAATTTTGCCTTGATCTGACTTTGCAGCAAGCCCCCGGCGAGATTTGCCTGAACGCCCTGCTTCAATGCATCGACATGAACGCTGCCCTTCATCTCGCTGCTCACCGATTTGTTCGGCAACTTGTCGCCGGTGGCATTCACCGTCACGCTGAGATTGCCCAAATCGAATTGCCGGGTTTTGATATTGCCAGCCAGCGGCGAACTGAGTTTGACATTGAAAGTCTGATCGGGCTGTTTCAGATCCAGATCCAGGCTGAGCGCGCTGACCCTGAACGATTGCGCGTTGCCTTCCACGCCGGGCAGCGACAGGCTTGCGGCGACATTTCCAAAAGTGCCATCCAGTTTGGCATTCAGCGTCACCTTGTCGCCGGAGTATTTGTCCCTGGCAAGGCTCAATGACGGGGCGTCCAGCCTGGCTTCGAACTTGTAGCTCTGGCCGCTTTGCTTAACCTTCGCTTCGCTCACGTTAGCCGACGCTGAAACTTCGTTTTCCCTGGCCTTGATGCCGCTCGCATTCAGCACGAATTTTTTCGCGGCGAATTCCTGGGTAGCCATTTCGGCACTCACATCCCCGCTGGCTGTGACTTTCAAGCTGCCGATATCCAGGGCCGTACCGCTGGCCAGCAGCTCCAGCCCCTGCAGCTGATATTTCTGCTTGTCCAGATCGAACGTCAACGTGGCCTTCAGTTGAGTATTGATATCCAGCTTGGGCTGGCTAGCCTGTATGCCGGCAGAAAATTCGATTTTATCCGGCACACCGCTGGCGATGCGTCCGCTCTTGAAATTCAAATCCTTGATCGCGTATTGTGCGCCGCTGCCTTCATCGCTATAGCTGAGATTGGCTTTTTCCAGTGACACTGATGCGATGTCGAATTTGACCGGCGGTTCGGCTGTCTTCTGCTGCTGTTGTTCCTGCTGTTGCTCCCGCTTCTGGCCGGCAGGCCCCAGCAAGTCGTCGAAGTTGCTTGTACCATCCTTGTGCATGACCAGGCTGGCTTGCAAACCGCTCACCGCCACCTCATCCACCACCACCTGCTTGCGCAACAACGGCATGATCGCAAGCGACACGCGCGCAGAATCGATGGCCGCAAATTCCTTGTCGCTTTTAAACTCGGACAATGACACCTTGCTCAGGCTCGCGCCAATACTCGGGAAGAACGAGAGTTTGATGTCCCCATCCAGGCGTAAATTGCGCTGTTTGCTGTCCTTCACTGCCTTGATGATCTGGGCCTTGTAATCGTTGGGATTGAAGGCCGCCGCCACGTAAGCAATACCCGCCGCGGCAAGCGCCACCACGACGCCTATGCCCAGCAAACCATATTTAAGGATTTTGTTCATGAATACCCCGTCAGTCGGTGGAAAGTTATAGCGGAGCGGGGTTCACAAAGTGCCTGACTGTGCCCTGCACATAAATCCAGTCCAGCTAGATCACTTTGGAATAGAGCGCGTGCTCCTGTCGGGTACGCAGGTACTTGTCAAACACCATGCATATGTTGCGTATCAGCATGCGTCCTTTGGGTGTTACTTTGATCTGCAACGTGGAAATCTCCAGCAGCCCTTCGCGTTCATATTCGTGCAGTTCCTCCAACTCGGCGGAGAAGTATTCATCGAACTTTATCCGGAAAGTGCTATTGAAGGATTCCTTGACGAGTTCGAAGTGGCACATCAAGGCCTGAATGATGGCGCGACGCACAAGGTCATCTGCATCCAGTTCCATGCCGCGCATGATGGGCAACACATCCTTGTCCAGCGCAGCGTAATAGTCTTCCAGTTCACGATAATTCTGGCTGTAGGTCGGGCCGATCTTGCCGATGGCGCTGAGCCCCAGCGCGACCAGATCGCAATCGGAATGGGTGGAATAGCCCTGGAAATTGCGGTGCAGCCTGCCCTGCCGCTGTGCCACGGCAAGCTCATCCTCGGGTTTGGCAAAATGATCCATGCCGATATACACATAGCCCGCATGGGTCAGCTTATTCACCGCCATGTCCAGAATATCCAGCTTTATTTGCGGGGCAGGCAAGTCCTCTTCGTGGATGCGCCGCTGCGGCTTGAAAATGGTGGGCATATGCGCATAGTTATAGATAGACAAGCGGTCCGGATTGGCTGCAATAACCTTGTCCAGTGTCACACCAAAACCTTCCAGGGTTTGCCTGGGCAAGCCGTAGATCAAATCGATACTCACCGACTTGAAACCATGGGCGCGCGCCGCATCGATCACCCGCCGGGTTTCTTCTTCGCTCTGGATGCGGTTCACTGCACGCTGCACCTGGTCATCGAAATCCTGAACCCCGATGCTGATGCGATTGAACCCAACCTCGCCGAGCAACGCGACAGTTTCATCGCTGACTTTGCGCGGATCGATTTCAATGGAATATTCGCCGCCTTCAACCAACCTGAAGTGTTGGCGAATCGCGGTCATCACCTGGCGGATTTCATCATCGCCGAGGAATGTCGGCGTGCCCCCGCCAAAATGCAATTGCTCGACGACCTGATCAGGCCCGAGCAACAAGGCTTGCATGGCCATCTCCTTTATCAGGTAGCGCACGTATTCTGCGGACTTGCCGCGATCCTTGGTGATCACTTTGTTGCAGGCACAGTAAAAACACAACGTGTTACAGAATGGAATATGGATATACAGCGAGAGCGGGCGGGCAATGCCGCCAATTTCGCGCTTCCCCACCCACAGGCTATAGCTGTCCGCATTGAAGGCTTCAGCGAAGCGATCCGCAGTGGGATAAGAGGTGTAGCGCGGGCCGTTTTTATCCAGCCGGCGTATCAGCTCCAAGTCAACTACAAGCTGGTTGACCGATTTATCCATAAACCCTCCTTAACTACCGAGCATTATGCCAGTTGGCCACCTGAAACGCACCTTCCCACCTGGAAAAACTATCATCCCAACGGCAACAAGCTATTTTTTATACGCCACTGCGGGTAGCTCGAAGGTTTGCACCGCCACGCCACTCACTCTAGGCCAGTCTCCGGCACAACAATGTTTGGCAATCCATGTGAGGCTATTCCCAATCTTTTGGCCGTTTCCAGCCGGCTAATCAATTTCCCAAACAGAACCAACCTGGTGCGGGCTTCGCTTCTTTTAAGTTGACCCACTAATTTTGGCATTGAATATATACCCCGTTTTTTGACAAGGGTGGCTTTTATCGCTAGCGTGCACTAACACTGTGCCAGCACAATACCCACGTTACACACGCATCAAAATTTAGACCGGGTAACTTAACTCAGGGATATCGTTGATTACCTCGATATTGCCGAATAAATAT
>DAICZN010000041.1 GCA_027311105.1 Gallionella sp. | reverse complement strand
GAGTGTGAGCATGGACAACGATGAAATGCTGCCGCAACTGAGCGGAATCATTCTGGAAGAACAAACCGAATTGACGCTGGCCGATGTTTGCCGCGCATGTGCGGTACACGCGGAATACATCATCGAACTGGTTGAAGAAGGCGTACTTGCACCGGCCGGGCGCGAACCGGCCAGCTGGCGGTTCACCGGAATCCACATGCACCGCGCAACGGTGTCCTTGCGCCTGCAGCGCGATCTGGGGGTCAATCTCGCGGGCGTGGCGCTGGCCTTTCAATTGCTGGATGAAGTCGAAGCACTGCGGGCGCGGATCAGGGCAATGGAAAAGGAATGAGGCTGTACTTCACCGGCGAACCGGATGACAGGAAATCCGCCGATCGAATTTGAACAACTTTGCTGAAAGGCGAGAGACGACCATGACCATCACAGACGAACTTCAAGCCACCATGGAGCAGATGGTGCAACGCGGCAAAGGCATACTTGCGGCAGACGAAAGCCAGCCCACCATCGCCAAGCGCTTTGCATCGATCGGAGTGGAAGCCAGTGCGGAGAATTGCCGCGCCTATCGCACCCTACTGTTCACCGCCCCCGGCATCGAGAGTTATATCAGCGGCGTGATCGAATTCGAGGACACACTTGCGCAGTCCGCCGGCGATGGCACGCCGTTGCCGGCAGTGCTGGCACGACGCGGCATCGTGCCCGGCATCAAAGTGGACAAAGGCAAAGGACCGCTGGCACTGTCGCCCGGCGATCTCATCACATACGGGCTGGACGGACTGGCGGAACGCCTGCGTGAACACAAAGGGCAGGGCGCGCGTTTTGCCAAGTGGCGCGAGGTCTACTCGATCGGCGAACAAAACCCCTCGATGCTGGGTATCTCGGCCAATGCCGAGATGCTCGCGCGCTATGCGGCGGTCTGTCAGGAACAAGGCATCGTGCCCATCGTCGAGCCGGAAGTGTTGATCGACGGCAATCACAGCATGGAACGCTGCGCCGAAGTGACCGAGGCGGTGCACAAGGAAATATTCCATGCACTGCATCGCCATCATGTCGTGCTGGAACACATGATACTCAAGCCCAACATGGTGCTGCCGGGCAAGGATTATCCGTTGCGGGCCAGTGCCGCAGAGATCGCGGCGGCGACCCTGCGCGTATTCCGGCGCACCGTTCCAGCGGCAGTGCCCAGCATCAATTTCCTGTCCGGCGGCTTGAGTCCGGAGGAGGCGACGGCCAACCTCAATGCCATGAATGCCGGCTTCCCCGGTATGCCGTGGCTGCTTTCGTTTTCCTATGGCCGCGCGCTGCAAGAGCCGGTGCTGCAGGTCTGGCAGGGCAAGCCGGAGAATGTCGCTGCGGCCCAACTGGCATTGCTGAAACGTGCAAGGTTGAACGGTGCAGCCCAGCGGGGCGAATATCTGGCCGCGATGGAGTCCGCGAATTGACAAGCCGGGAGATCACGGTTGCCGAATATCTGCTGATACGGCTGAAACAGATCGGGGTGGATCACCTGTTTGGTGTACCAGGCGACTTTGTTCTCGGTTTCTTCAACCGGGTGCTGGAGAGCGAAGTGAAGTATGTCGGCACCTGCAATGAACTCAACGCCGCGTATGCAGCCGACGGCTATGCCCGCATTCGGGGCATTGGTGCTTTTGCATCCACCTTCGGCGTCGGTGAATTGAGCGCCATCAACGGCGTGGCCGGCGCATTCGCCGAAAGAGTGCCGGTCGTGGTGATCACTGGCTCGCCCGCGACGATCGATTTCCGCACCAGACCATTGTTGCATCACACGCTGGACGATTACCGGATACCCCTGCGCATGTACGAAAAGATCACTGCGGCTTCCACCCAGCTTGCATCGGGTGAAACGGCTCCGGCCGAGATCGACCGGGTGTTGTCGGCGTGCCTTTATTACCAGCAACCGGTTTACATCAGCCTGCCTTCGGATGTGGTGTCGATGAAATGCAGGAGGCCGGATGCTTTTGCATTTCCGGAGCACGCAGCCAGCGATCCGGATGCGCTCGCCGAGGCGATCAATGAGGCACTCGCCATGCTCGACAGGGCGCAGCGGCCGGTCGTGATCGGCGGCGTGGAGTTGATACGCTTCAAGCTGCAAAAGGAATTTGCAGGTCTGATCGATCAGAGCGGTTTTCCGTTTGCCACCATGATGCTGGGCAAGACCGTTCTGTCGGAGCAACACCCTCAATTCATCGGCATATTTGAAGGCGAGCGGAGTCGAGACTATGTACAGGACCGGATCGGAAGCGCCGACTGCGTTCTGCAACTTGGTAACCTGATGACCGATTTCAATACGGGCGGTTTCACAACGAATCTCGACGATGCCAAAACGATCAGTGCCAACCTTAACTTCGTGAAGATCAGGCACCATTATTACGAGAACGTGTATCTCGGCGATTTTATTTCCGGACTGGCAGGAAATCTGATGCGCAGGGATATCGCAACGCTGGATATCCAGTGTGCCTCCAATGCCTGTGTGCATCGGCATACCGAGCAATACCAGCCCGATGTCCGGCAAGCGCTGACCATCAAGCGCTTCTTCGATCGCATGAGTCACTTTGTCGAGGACGATTCGATCGTCATCGCCGAAACCGGTGTGTCCCTGTTCAGCGCCGCCGAGATGCTCATGCCGCAAGGGACGACTTTCATCGGGCAGACATTTTACGGGTCGATAGGTTATACCGTCGGTGCCACGCTGGGCGCTGCCACCGCAGCACAAGATCGCCGTGTCGTGCTGTTCGTGGGGGATGGCGCTTTCCAGGTGACCTGCCAGGACCTCTCGACCATGATCCGGTATGGCCTCAAACCTGTCATTTTTCTCCTCAACAACGATGGCTACACGATCGAACGGGTAATCGTGGATCGCCCCTACAACGACATTCAACCCTGGTGCTATCACAAACTGCCGGAAGTGTTCGGCGGGGGGCTTGGCCTTGATGTTCACACGGAAGGGGAACTTGAGGATGCGCTGGATAAGGCGGGTAAGGCAGATTGTCTGGTGTTCGTCGAAGTTCACACCGGGCGTATGGACTGTCCGGAGGCTCTGCGCAGCGCAGGCAAGGCGATGGCAAAGATGAATCAGCTCGCCTGATCAGGAGACAAAACAATGCCCGATTCTGCCAATGACAAGGACGACATCATCACGATGAAGAAGCGCGTTCAACCAGGCGCTATTGGTCAGCTTGTCCTTTTGCGCCACGGTGAAAGCGTCTGGAACAAGGAGAATCTTTTCACCGGATGGACGGACGTTGATTTGTCCGAACACGGCAAAACAGAAGCAATTGAAGCCGGGCGTGTCCTGCAAGAGCACGGGTTTATCTTCGACATTGCGTTCACTTCCGTGTTGAAGCGTGCGATATGGACGCTGTGGCTGGTGCTCGACAAGATGGATCTGATGTGGATTCCCGTACAGCGGGAATGGCGCCTGAACGAACGGCATTATGGTGCGCTGCAGGGGCTGAACAAATCCGAGACGGTCAGGAAATTCGGTGAAGCACAGGTCAAGCTCTGGCGGCGAAGCTATGGCACCCGTCCTCCCGCCCTCGACAGGGACGACCCGCGCCATCCCCGGCATGATCCGCGTTACAGCACGCTCAGCCAGAATGAAATACCTGCCACGGAATGTTTGAAAGATACCCTGGAACGCTTTATGCCCTGTTGGCAAGATCACATCCTGCCCGCGGTTCGTTCCGGGAAGCGCGTGTTGATAGTGGCACATGGCAACAGCCTGCGTGCGCTGGTCAAGTATCTGGATGGCGTATCGGACGCCGATATTGTCGAGATGAATATTCCTACCGGCATCCCACTGGTGTATGAACTGGATGAAGATATGAAACCGGTTCGTCACTATTATCTCGGGGATGCCGAACGGGTGCGCAAGGGGATGCAAGCCGTTGCCAGTCATGTATCACTGAAGTATCAGACGGAGGCGAGAGCATGAGCGAACAAGCACGGGGAAACCATCCGCTATACGACCTGTTACCCACAGATGTCGAAGGCTTCGAATCGCTGGTTGATCTGGCCCTGGATATGCGCTGGTCCTGGAGTCATGCCACCGACGAAGTGTGGCGGGAACTGGATCCGGTGCTGTGGGATCTGACGCATCATCCGAGCGATGTCCTGCAGACAGTCTCGCGCGAAAAGCTGCGCAACGCGCTCGCCGACCCGGCTTTCCGCAAAAAGATTGATGCCCTCGTGCAATCCAAGAAGCGGGCGGAAGATGCCCCGGCATGGTTTCAGCAATCGCATCCGCAATCGCCGCTGAACTGTGTTGCGTATTTCAGCATGGAATTCATGTTGAGCGAGGCGTTGCCCATCTATTCCGGCGGTCTCGGCAACGTGGCGGGCGATCAGCTCAAAGCCGCCAGCGATCTGGGCGTGCCGGTGATCGGCGTGGGGCTGCTCTACCAGCAGGGCTATTTTCGCCAGGTGATTGACCGCGACGGAGAGCAACAGGCACTCTATCCGTATAACGACCCGGGACAATTGCCGATCACGCCCTTGCGCAAACCGGATGGGGAGTGGTTGCGACTGGAGATTCCGTTGCCCGGTTACTCGGTCTGGTTGCGTACCTGGCAAGTTCAGGTGGGCAGCGTGAAACTTTACCTGCTGGACAGCAATGACATCGCGAATTATCCGGCGCATCGCGGTATTACCAGCGAACTTTACGGT
>DAICZN010000032.1 GCA_027311105.1 Gallionella sp. | reverse complement strand
AATTCTGAGCACAGTGTTTTGTACATAACTGCCGGTCTGGTGCACTGTGTTCCGTACAGGGCGCACCGGCTGTCTTCATCTGCATTGCCGCTTGAGGGTGTGGCAATGCATCTGTAACCAGGCAGCCGGCTGCAGCCACTTTTATCTGGATGAACAGCAGCGCAAACAAAAGCCACCACGACACCTTCTGTTTCGATGTCGCGGACAACCTGCAGCATGTCGATGAATTGCTCATGAGGCAGACTATAACACTATTCCACTGGACGGTTAAGTCGCTCAAACAGTCGATCCATTTCAACGAGGGTAGCTGAAATTCTTACATGAACGAATGCACCAGACTAACCCACGCTCATCCGAACCTCTTCAAAGTGATCGCAAATCACCCGGCATATCGATGTCATGAAAAATTCCGCTGTCATTGATCGTGATATCAACGACTGCATCTCGTTCCAGCAATCGTCTGGCTCCTGTGTCGCCATTAAGCTCAAAAAGTTCATCGCGGTAACACGAAGAAAATCCAACCGGGTGACCGCGCCTGCCATCGAAGAAAGGGGCTGCCAGCTTTGCACCAGCCAGGAGTGCAATTCGCACGCCCGAAATCGCGGAAACCGGCACAGCAGGCATATCGGCCAGCCCCACCAGCCAGCCTGCTGCATCAGGATTCGCACGCACGCCACAGATGAGACTTGCTGCCATGCCCTGCGCAGCATTTTCACATACCACCCAGCGTATTTGCGCTGACCTGTTTAGGCCCAGCGCAGTTTCAATCTTGCTGCAAAATATTTCTGCCCCCGGCCTCACCACCACACTGACATGTGTAAATATCTCCAGCCATGGCAGAAGACTGTGCGCGGCGAGCGGCAATGTCACGCCGTGCCGCGTCAGCGAATGCAGCAGCTTGTCCGAACCGAAGCGACTGGAAGCGCCTGCCGCCAGCACGACGGCTACAATGTCATCCGACTCAGGCAAAGTTTTCCTGATCGAACGGCATGCGGCGCAGACGTTTGCCGGTCAACTTGAACAGCGCGTTGGCCACCGCCGGCGCAATCGGCGGCGTGCCCGGCTCGCCGATACCGGAAGGCGGCTCGCTGCTCGCCACGATATGCACCTCTACTTGCGGCATTTCAGAATAACGCAGCGGCGGATAGTCGTTAAAATTGGATTGCATCACGCGCCCTTTTTCCAGTGTGATCGCGCCGTGCAACGCCGCAGAGAGCCCGAAAACGATCGCGCTTTCGATCTGCTGATGCACGCCGTCCGGGTTGACGACCTGACCGCAATCCACCGCAGCGATCACGCGATGCACGCGGGCCTTACCATTTTCCAGCGACACCTGAGCGACCTGTGCCACGTAACTATTGAATGACTGGTGCACCGCGACACCGTAAGCATGGCCTGCAGGCAGTTTCTTTTTACCCCAGCCGGATTTTTCTGCAGCCAGTTTCAGCACGCCTCTGTAACGGGAATTGCTTGGCAGAATATCGAGCCGGTAGGCGACAGGGTCGCGGCCTGCGATATGCGCCAACTCGTCCATCATGGTTTCAACCACGAAAGCCGTGTGCGAGTGGCCGACCGAGCGCCACCACTGCACAGGCACCTCATTCTTGACACTGTGCAGCTCGACCTGCAGGTTGGGAATCAGATACGGCAGCGTAGCCGCACCCTCAACCGAGGTGGCGTCGATGCCGTTATGGGTCATGAAGGATTCGAATGCAGTACCGGCGACGATGGACTGGCCGACGATGGTGTGTTTCCAGGCCAACGGCTTGCCGTCTTTATTGATGCCCGCTTCAATGTGATCCGCCCACATCGGCCGGTAGTTGCCGCCCTGCGTGTCGTCCTCGCGCGTCCACACCACCTTGACCGGGTGGCCTACCGCCATCGCCACCTGCACCGCCTCGCTGACAAAATCCGATCTTGGATTGGCGCGGCGGCCAAAACCTCCTCCAAGATATGTCGTATGTATTTCCACTTGCTCAGGTTTCAACCCTGATATCTTGGCAGCTGCCGCACGATCCATGGTCTGTGCCTGCGTGCCGGTCCAGATGATGCACTGATCGGGTTTCAAGTCCACCACCACGTTGAGCGGCTCCATCGCCGCATGGGCAAGATATGGCACTTCATACTCCGCAGTGATGGATTTGTGCGCATGCTTAAAACCCTGCACGGTATCGCCATCATGGCGCGCCACAGCACCCGGCTGTTTTGCCAATTCGAGATATTCCGCAAACATCGCAGGAGTCGAAAGCGTGGCACCCGCTCCTTCATCCCATTCAATCTGAAGCAAATCGCGCGCTGTCCTGGCGGGCCAGAAACCCGTTGCGGCAACCGCAATGCCGGTCGGCACCTGATAGACACCCTGTACGCCGGGCAGCTTGCGCGCCTCATCCGCATTGAAGCTTTTCACCTTCCCGCCAAATACCGGGCAGCGGGCGATCAGCACAGTCAGCATGCCGGGCAGATACACGTCGAGGCCAAACTTAGCGCTGCCGTTGATTTTTTCCGGCGTGTCTAGTCGCTTCATCGGCTTGCCGATAATCTTGAAGTCCTTGGGCGACTTGAGTGCAACGTTTTCAGGCATCGGAAGTTTGGCCGCCGCATCCGCCAGCTTTCCGTAACTTGATTTTTGTCCGCTGACAGCATGGATCACCTGGCTATTCTCGGCATGGCATTCACCCTCGGGCACACCCCATTGCGCGGCTGCCGCACGGATCAGCAATACACGGGCGACAGCGCCCACTTGCCGCATCTGCTCCCACGATGATGGGATGCTGGAACTGCCTCCCGTCAATTGCATGCCAAAACGCGTGTCGTTATACACTGCGGCGACCGGTGCGGATTCGACGCTGATGCGGCTCCAGTCGGCTTCCAGCTCCTCATTGATCAGCATCGGCAGCGAGGTATACACGCCCTGCCCCATCTCGGACTTGTTGACGACGATGGTGATGCTATCGTCCGGTGCGATATGAATGAAAGCATTGGGCGGATATACCTGCTTGGGCTTGGCATCGGCAGCATAAGCACGACCGGACCTTGCCGGCAGATAAAATCCGATCACAAGACCACCCAGCAACCCGACGCTATCCTTGAGAAATTTGCGGCGTGAAGCATTTTGATCCGCGTTCATTTTGCGCCTCCTTGTTCTGCGGCCATCTGTATCGCTGTGCGGATGCGGTTATAGGTGCCGCAACGACAAAGATTGCCATCCATTGCGGCGGTGATCTGCGAGTCGCTGGGGTGCGGGTGCTCCTTGAGCAAGGCTGACGCGGCCATGATCTGGCCTGACTGACAGTATCCGCACTGCGGCACATCCACCGCCTGCCAGGCCGACTGCACCGTTTTTCCGAGTAGCGTTTCAGCGAGTCCTTCAATAGTAGTGACTTGCCTGCCGCTTGCCATCGACACCGGCGTGACGCAGGAACGAACAGCGCGGCCATCCAGATGCACGGTGCATGCGCCGCACTGTGCGATGCCGCAGCCGTACTTGGTGCCGGTCAGCTGCAAATCGTCGCGCAGCACCCACAGCAGAGGTGTATTGGGGTCGGCATCGACTTTGGTATTTTTGCCGTTGAGATGAAAAGAAATCATGAACATATCTCCTGTTTGATGTGTTGGGTGATGCTCACTGCCGTCCGGTTTCTGACAGAAATTAAATGAGCGAGGATGGACACGGCAATCTCGGGTGGCGTACGACTGCCTATGTCAAGACCCACGGGTCCGTGCAGCCGGTCAATTTCCAGATCAGTGAGATCGAACATGGTCAGCCGTTCGCGGCGCTTGCGATTGTTCACTTTGGAGCCAAGCGCACCGACATAGAACGCCGGCGATTTCAACGCCTCCAGCAGCGCCAGATCATCCAGCTTGGGATCATGGGTTAACGCGACGATAACCGTTGAAGCATCAGCTTGCAGCGCCAGCACTGCATCGTCGGGCATCTCGCTCATCAGCACTGTACCAGGCACATCCCAGGTCTCGCGCATCCCCACGCGCGGATCGCAAACGAAGACCTGATAGTCGAGCGCCTGCGCCATGCGCGCAAGATAGGCCGAAGTCTGGCCGGCACCGATAATCAACATGCGCCAGTTCGGACCGTGCACAGCTCTCATGGTTTCGCCGTCAAACGCAAAGCTGTCAGTTCGATTGGCATCAATCAATTCCACCCGCATGGAATCAAGATGCAATATGCGCAGAACCAGTCTATGCGCACTGATCAGTTGCAGTACTTGCTCCACCCAGCCGGTGTTGCGCACGGGCTCTATGACCAGGCGCATCGTGCCGCCGCACGGCAGGCTGAAACGCAGCGCTTCTTCGCGCGTGACGCCGTAAATCACAAGCTCGCAGCGATCATTCGGCAATTGCCCCCGCTTTGCGCACAGGATCAAATCATCCTCGATGCAGCCGCCCGACACAGAGCCTGCTGTCAGGCCGTCACCGCGCAAGGCCAGCATGGCGCCCGCCGGACGCGGACTGGAGCCGAAGGTATCCACCACCGTCACCAACCAGACCGGCAATTCACCTGATTGCCACTCCATCAAACTTGTGAGCACAGCAAGATCAACACTATCCACAGTATCTCCACGCTTGATTTACCTTATGACCGATTTGAAAGCCGCCCAAGCATGCACCGGCTGTCTCTCAAAATCAATATACCAGATTATCTAGACAGGGCACATCCTTGAACACCTCGCCCGACCACTCACACTGATGTCTTTATGACGCAAACAGGCCGGGGGCGTTGCCCCGCATTAATTTTTTGTCCAGCTTGCCGACGCTGGTACGCGGCAGCGCAGCGACGAAACTGATCTGAATCAGACGGGCGTAGCG
>DAICZN010000029.1 GCA_027311105.1 Gallionella sp. | reverse complement strand
CGCTACGGTCTCGCCTATCGCGGCCAGCAACGGGACACCGGAAAATCCCAGCATGCCGAATGCGATGCTGGTGGAGATGTTGGCAACCAGCAGCGACAGCATGGTGCGCCGGTTGCTGTCGTCATCCTGCCCGGAATAACTTTCGCGATCAAAGAACAGCGAATAGTTGGAACCCACCGCAACCGCCAGCAGCAAGCCTATCAGGTGGAAGATCAGCAGCTTCTGGCCGCTGGCCAGCACAATGGCCGTGGTGATGATTACAGCGGCGGCCAATGGCAGCAACACCATTGCCACGCGACGCACCGAGCGCAGGTTGACCAGCAGCAGCAGGATGATCGCCAGGGCGCCGAAACTGGATAATTTTATGGCTTCATCAACGTAGGTCTGGTAGAGCAGATTGCTTTCGCGCTGCAAGTCCAGCAATACGATGTTCCCACCCTGCCGGGTGATTGCGCGCTGCACAGTCGTGATATCGGTCACGCCCCGCAGCGGCAGGATGGCTGCCCAGCCGTTGCCGCGCTGAACCAGTAGACTTTCAGTCTGGAGTCCGAGGTTGGTACCGCGCAAATCATCGGGTGCAAGCAGCGGATGCTTGCGGGCGTTGGCGACATCGCTGAGGAAGGGCGCGAACAGGTTCGCGCGGAACGGCAGGCCCGCGAGTGACTGCCTCAGGTTGGCCTGCAACTTTTCCGCTGCGGGCAATGCGGCCAGTCGGGCGCGCTGCGCCTTGTCGCTCGGCAGGTAGCGGGCGGGTGTATCGTAACCGGACAAGGCATGGCTGTTGACCAGGATATCCAGTTGGGCGCCCAACGCTTCACTGTTCACCAGCGCATCCTCGCGGCTATTGCCGCCGACGATCACCATATAGCCCACATCCGGTGCGCCTATATCATGCCGCAACGATTCGTCCAGGCGCTTATCCTCCTCCAGCAACGGGCTGAGGCTGGAGAGGCTGTCGCTCCACGCCGGCCCGCGGTGGAAAACGATGGACAGGACCGCGACCAGTACTGCTGCCAATACCACCGGGCGCATCCGCGGAGCTTGCCGTATCAGATCCATCAGCCGGGCGGAAAGACGTGCGGGCGTAATGGTGGAAAAATTGTCTGGTACCAGGCTGGGCAGTACCCAGCGGGTGACCAGCACGGCTACGATCAGGCCTACTACCGAGAACAGCCCCAATTGCGCGAAGCCCGGAAAATTCGCCAGGAACATCGGGCTGAAACCGCAGATCGTGGTCATTACGCCCAGGCGCAGGGTGGGCCAAATCCTGTCGAGCGCCATGTTTGGCGGTTTGCCGGGAGCAAGGCGGGTGAAGAAAAAGATCGCGTAGTCCACCGCTTCGCCGATCAGTGTGATGCCAAATCCCAGCGTTACCCCATAAACCACGCCGTAACCCACGCTGACTGCCGCGATTCCCGCCAGTGCGCCGCTGGCCACGGGAAGCAGCGACAAGGCGAGCACGCGCCAGGAACGGTAGACCAGCAACAGCAGGATGCTGACAAGAATTGAAGTGATGACGGAAAAAATGAAAGCGACGTCCTTGATATGGTCCCGCGCATGCACCGAAAACACGCCGGGACCGCTCATCACCAGACGCAAGCCGGAAAATTCCGCAGCGCGGGTAATTTCTGCGAAACGGGTATGGATCAGCGCTATGGTTTTTTGCTGGGCATCGATGTCAAACCCGGGCGCCCTGGTTTGTGCGAGCAGCAGCGCGCGCCTGCCGTCATGCGATACCCACACACCGTTGTGCGCAGATGGCTGGCTCTGGCCGGAAAATCCTTCAAGCAGATGCAGCAGTTCCCCGCTGGGGTCGCGGGGAATCAGTTGTTTGACCATGAATCCGGCCGGGGAACCCAGCAATTGCAGTGAGTTCTCGAGTTCTGCATGCAGTCCGCCGGGAGTGAAATGTTCCGGGGTGACTGCGGAGCTCAGAAGGTAGCGGTTTTCAAGCAGGAAAGACTGGTCTTTGGCAAGGCTGTTTTCATCGCCGTTATTGACCAGCGAGAACTGTTTTTCATTGCGCAATTGCTGCGCGAGCTGTTTGCTGGCTGCACTCAAGGCATCCGGCGTGCCCCCTTCAATGCCGATCAGGATCAGCCGGGAAAAAACGCCGTCACGCAATTGTTCGCTGAGCAACTGTTGCGCCGGGGTTGGTGTGCGCGGCAGGAATGCGCTGAGGTCGGCGCCGACCTGAACTCTGCTGACAACGAAAATGCACAGCGCCAGGAAAAAAATCCAGGCTGCAACAGCGGCATGCCGGCTAAACAGGGACCGGCTGAAACGCTTCACGAATCATCCTTGCTGATGTTCATTACCGAATAGTCACCGCCCGGTTCGCGGATCTCGATGGTGCCGATTTGCGCAAGGCTGCCAGTGATGCGGATTTCGCTGACCAGGTTTTTCATCTTCGGGTCGATCGGCCGCAGGATGAGCAGCCATTGATTCGGCTGGCCATCCATGGATACCTTGTAAAAGCGGTCGAGGGTGGCTATGTCTCCCGCCAGCGTGGAGCGGAAACTTTCGACGAATGCCCAGATCGCCGGATAGTCCTGCAGGGACAGGGTGCGCTTCTGGACCGGCTCGCCGCGTTGCACGACCAGAATATCCTGATCCAGTACCAGGCTTTCCGGCTTGGGAAGCAGCGTGAGCTTTTCAAGATGTCCCGGGGCGCTGTAGGTGAGTGTTCCGGAATATTTCAGCGGGGTTTTCAGTATGCTCAAGTATTTGTGTTCGACAAAGGTGGCTTTGGAGTGCTTTACCTGGGCAAGTCCGTGCATCAGTGCATTGAGGTTCCATGCATCGCTTTCCGGTTCGGCTGCATAAGCCGGTTGGCACGCCAGGCCGAAAAAAACTGCCAGAAACACCCAGAAAAACGGGCGCGGCCGGCTGTCAGCAGGAAGGAAACCATCCAATCCTCTGCTTTTCCCTGGATACGCACCGGGTTTGTTGCCGCTTGCCGGAGAGGGTGTTATTGCGCCATGCGTGATTCGTGCGTGTAAGGTGGTTTGGGCTGGCAAAATCAAATCGGGATTATTTCCAGATATCATAGAAATTAAACCAGTTGTAGGGGGATAAGATGCAGTAATGTTCCAGCCGCCTGGCGAATTGTTTAACGGATTGTTCTATTTCTTCATCGCGTCCCGGATTCTGCCCCGGTGGCAGCCTGGTCAGGCGCTCCAAGTAAACATTATAACGGTTCCCGCCCTGATACAGGCCAAACATCAGGATGATAGGGCGGTCGAGTATCGCCGCAAGACGAAACGGGCCGGAGGGAAATTCAGCAGTCCCACCCAGGAAATTGCAGCGGATCATCTTTTCCCCCGATATGGCGCGATCCGCCAGCATGCCGACAGTTTCGCCGCAATCGAGCGCCTCGCGAATTTTCAGCATGGAGTCGATTTTTCCAAGGGAGATCACGGACGGGTTGCGCCGGGGATTGATGCTCCCGAGGACGGTGTTCAGTTTGCGTGCGTTTTCCTGATACATGGCCATGCTGGTTTCAGCGTATCCATGGTCGAGGCTGACCGTATGCAAAATTTCGAAGCTGCCCATATGGGCACCGACAAGAAGGCAGCCGCGGCCACCGGAGATGGCTTCTTTTAAGAACTCCTTCCCTTGCACATGAATCTCGAACAATTCGTTTCGTCCGTCGAGCAGGAATATCCGGTCGAGAATGGTCGATGCAAAGAAAAAGTAATGCCGGAAAATATCCCGCAGAGTGGCGCGGCGCTGCAATGCCCGATTCAGGTAATCACGGGAGGCGGCACGCGCCTTTGCGGAAACGATGATGAAGTAGAGGCAAATCGGGAAAAGCAGGGCGCGGGACGCGTATCGCCCCGCGGCAAGTGCAAACCACACGATAAAGCGGATCACGAGAACATTGCTGCGCTCGGGACGGGTGGTCCACTCCTGGCTCACAATGGTGATTCCACGGCGGATACGGGACGAATACTTGAAGTGCCGGATAATACCTTGTTGCCGGACACGGTGCATTCGAAGCAGATGTCGCCGTTACCGGGCCGGGTAAAGTTGATGCGCACCTTGTCGCCGGGCCTGACCGTCCCCGGAAATTTGGCGGACCTCACTTTCCATGCTGTGTCGCCGGCATCCAGGCTGGCAGAAATGCAGGCCAGCACTTCGTCCAGCAGCAGTGCGCCCGGGATGACAGGGTTGCCGGGGAAGTGGCCGGCGCCACAAGGATGGTTTGCGGGGAACTGCAACAACAGCGTGGTCACTTTATGCCGCTCCCTTGTATTGCTGAAGGAGGGTGGCCAGGCTGGCGCGGGGCAATTTCCCGGTGGCATTTCTGGGCAATGCATCCACTTTGTGCATCGGCCTGGGCAAAAATGCAGGGTCGATACGCAGCCGCAGGGCAGCCAGTATTTCGCGGGTATCAAGATCGGGAGCCACGACAAATGCAGCCAGTCTAACCGTGTTCCCGTCGTGCTCTTCGGGCATGAAAAATACGCCGTCCAGCACGCCATCGATTGCATTGAGGTGGTGGTTCAGGCTGGCGAGAGAAGTGCGTTTCCCCGCGATATTGATCAGGTCTGCAGTCCTGCCGTGCAGCGAAAAAGTGGTGTCGCTGTGCAGTTCTGCCACGTCACTGAACGGGAGTTCGCCAACAACATGGCCGCCGGAAACATAAATGACCCCATCTTCCTCGCGCAATGATAATCCATCAAGGGTCTGCCATACATCTGTTGTCGCGGTGTCACGGCTGGCTATCTGCCCGGCTTCCGTGAAGCCATATATTTCCCGCAGTGGCGCGCCAAAGCGCGTTACGGCTTGCATGGCCAGTTCGCGTGTCAGGGGTGCGGTGGCACATACGATCAGTTCAAGTTCAGGCAAGTCCACGTCGCTGGCGACCAGGGTCCTGAGGTGCACAGGCGTGGTGATGAGCGCGCGCGGACCGGGGATTCCATTCAATGCCGCGCCGATGTCTGCCGGAAAAAACGGTTTGGCAGCGTGCAGTATCACGCCGGCCTGCAGCGCAATCAGCGCGGTAGATTCGAATCCGTACATGTGTTGGGGCGGTACCGTGCCCAGCAAAGTCAGGTTGCCCCGGTCGAGTATTGACAATCTTTGCGCTTCGGCGGTGACGCTGCGGGTGAGGGAGCCCCAGCTTTTTTCGTTGGGCATCGGATTGCCGGTAGATCCGGAGGTGAAAACGATAGCCGCTATCTGGCTGGCCGGGATTTCGGGTATTGAAGTCGGGGGCAGGACCAGTTGGGATAGGTCGGGGAAGTGCAGGGTTTCAAGTGGTCCGCGGTAATCAGCCGCATCGGTAAGGCAATACAAGTCCGCGTAATGCTGCTTGAGCCGGTTAAGCAGGTCGGGTGTCTGGTTGGGCGGCAGCAAGCTGATCTGGCCGCGCAACAATGCCGCAGAAAACCCGACCAGGAAACGATATCGGTCATTGCACAAGTTCAGGATATGGGAACGTGCCGGCAACAGTTCCGCCAGCGATACGACATCGGTCAGGAAACGCTGTGCGGAGATTGCATTCCCGTCCTGCCACGCAAAAACGGACTCGGGTTGGCGGTATTTCAGCAGCGGGATGGATGGCATGGTCTGGCCCGCAGCGATTAACCTGATTTGGAGGATTTGGATACCGGCTTGTCGCGCGAGTAAAATTGCGTGCCGGAAAAAATCGAGCTCCGGTGGTCGCGATAACGCAATGTGCGGTATGAATATTCACAAAGAAACACCAGGGCAATCAGCGGGGCGTTAAGGATGTTGATGAATATCGACCAGGCCTTCAGCGGGGCAAAAATATACAATCCTGCGGATACAACCACCTGCAGCAGAAAAAACAGGCTCCAAACGTAGGTTATTCTTCGCGTATAGATTTCGATATCCGCTGTCAGCGAACCGTGCACACGCCGGGCTATGGACGTGATCAATGGCTCCCGCCCGTTCCTCAGCGTGCGTCCAAAGAACCACATCAGGAATAAATTGGTCACCATGTGCGGCAGGCCGAAGATGAGGGTAGGGGGAAGGCCGAGAATGCCTGCCGATGAGACGCCGAGGACTGTCATGCCTATGGTTATGAATAGCGCCCAGCGCAAACCCAGTTCAACTGCAATGGCCCATCCTGCCGCGATAACAAAGGGAATGAGAACCAGCGCTGCCGTGACCGGTGTAAGCGGGCCGGAGGTGGTTACTTTATGAATGAAGAACTGGTAACCCAGAAAAGCCAGGGCAAAGGCAATGGCGCCGATTCTGCTGCCATGAGACCGCATTTATTTGATCCGGTATTGCTGGACATGGTTGGCGAGATTGCGCAATGATGAAAATATTCTGACATTATTTTCATCATCCGAGCGCAGTTGAACACCATATTGCTTGGTGATAACCAGGGAGATTTCGAGCACGTCGATCGAGTCTATGCCGAGACCGGCATCTCCATACAGAGGGGCGAGAGGGTCGATTCCAGCCGGATTGATTTCCATATTCAATGCGGTAACGATGTGTTGGGCAAGTTCTTGCTCAAACCCGGTATCTTTGATGTCGGCAGCAGTGTTCATAATAAAACGCTCACGAATTTGTTCCTGATGTGAAATGCCGGAACTGGCGTGAAATAACGCCAGCGCACAGTGCAAGGATACTTAATTTTCAGTTGGGTGTCCATGATCGCCCGATGGATATATCCCGGTTTCACCGCTGCCATTTGACGCAGGCATGGCATTGAGTCATTAAATTTCCAGTGCGTTAAGATGCCATTGTTTATTGAGCGTGAAGCGCATTATGGGATAGAATCAAGAACAAACTGGTTGTAATCACCTTGTTTCTCCGCGCGTTTCATCGAGTCCCCGCGTCGTCAGATATTGGCTTCAGGAGTTGGCCGGATTGAGGCAAGAATATTTTTATTGAACTTGCAGCTATGGATTTTTGTGACTACTTCCGATCGACCTAAGCGTGTACTGGCAATCTGTTACTCGCAAACCGGACAGCTTGCCCGGATTGCCCATCAGGTTCTTGCCCCTTTGCGGGAAAATCCGAAAGTGGATGTGCACCTGGAAATGCTCCGCCCTGTGCCCGCCTATCCATTCCCGTGGCCGGTTTTTCGATTCTTCGATGCGTTTCCCGAGGCCGCACATTTGATCGCGCCGAAGCTTGAGCCGCTTGAGCTGAAGGGCGGGGAAGATTTTGACCTGGTCATTCTGTTCTATCAGGTATGGTTTCTTGCCCCATCTTTGCCGGTTACGGCTTTTTTAAAGCACCCCATGACGACCAGCTTGCTGAAAAACAAACCTGTGGTCACTGTGATCGCCTGCCGGAATATGTGGTTGATGGCGCACCAGAAGATGAAAAGCATGCTGGACGGCTTGGGTGCACGCCTGATCGACAATGTGGTTTTTGCCGACCGTGGAAATGTGTTTGCCACGCTCGTCACGACGCCGCTCTGGTTTCTCACCGGGAGACAGGCGGGGTTTCTGGGCTTGCCTCCCCCGGGGATCGCGCCGCCTGAAATTTTGCATGCGCAACGTTTTGGCCTGGCCTTGCAGAGCGCACTGGCAAATGATGCCGAGAAAAGCGCCGCCCCTTTGCTTGCCGGCCTCAAGGCTGTTGAAGCCGATGCGAGGCTGTATTTCACCGAACAGGCGGCAACACGCAGTTTTTATTTATGGGGGAAGCTGGTGCGCGCAGCCGGGGAGCCGGGGAGTTGGTTGCGCAAGCCGCTATTGTTTTTATATGTGATCTTTCTGGTTGCCTTGATCGTGACCGTGATACCAGCCAGCCTGGCGCTGCAGGCATTGATCCGGCCTGTGCTGGGAAAGCAACTCGCCCGGATGAAGCATGATTTTGAACTTCCTTCGGGCTCGGGAGACGAGCGTATGTCCAATTATGTTATCTAAAGTTTATATCAACAAAACGGCATCCTTCCTGCCTTTTGATCCGGTCAGCAATGACGAAATGGAGCAGGTGCTGGGCATGGTTGGCGGGAAACCGTCGCGTGCCCGGCGGGTGATATTGCGCAGCAACGGCATTCTGTCGCGGCATTACGCCATAGACCGGACGACAGGGAAGGTCGCCATGTCGAATGCGCAACTCACGGCGCAGGCGGTTGGCGCCCTGGGTGAGGTAGACGGGGTTGAATTGTTGTCATGTGGCACATCCTCTCCGGATCAGCTGTTGCCCAACCATGCGGTCATGGTGCACGGCGAATTGAAATGGCCGCGTTTGCAGGTGGTTTCGTTTTCGGGGATATGTGTCTCCGGTGCGGCGGCACTCAAGCATGCATGGCTGGCGGTTAGCGCGGGCGATGTGCAGCGTGCAGTTGCCACGGGCTCCGAGCTGGCCTCTTCTTCTTTGCGCGCCGCCAACTTTGAGGCCGAGGTAGAGCACAAGCTCCAGGCACTCGAGGCTCATCCGGAAATAGCCTTTGAGAAAGATTTTCTACGCTGGATGCTCTCGGATGGTGCGGGCGCATTCTTGTTGGAGAACCAGCCATGCGGCACACAATCGTTGCGCATAGACTGGATCGAGCTTTCTTCTGCCGCACATGAATTGCCCGCCTGCATGTATGCAGGCGGTGAAAAAAGCGAAGACGGGTCTTTGCTGGGCTGGCGGGGATTCGCGGCGGCGGAGTGGGGCTCGAATTCCATCTTTTCGCTCAAGCAGGATGTCCGGCTATTGAACGAAAATGTCATCAGGGCCACTTTGTCCGAGCCTCTAGCCGCGGTAATGGAAAAAAGAAACCTGGGCGTGCGGGATATAGACTGGTTTCTGCCGCATATATCCTCCCGGTACTTTGTCGAGCCTATCGTCAAAGGCCTCGCCGAAATCGGTTTGCCCATTCCCCGCGAGCGCTGGTTTTCAAACCTGGAAAGAAAAGGCAATACCGGATCGGCAGCCCCGTACATTATGCTGGACGAACTTTTTCGTTCCGGCCGCATAAAGAAAGGGCAAAAGCTGTTGATGTACATTCCGGAGAGCGGTCGTTTTTCCAGCGCGTTCGCTTATCTGGAGGCGGTGTAATGGATTTGCAAAATGTACCCCAGGATGGCAACAAAACCCTGGGGGGGTACAGGAAGGCGGTCTATGCCAGGGATGCGGGCGGCCACATCGTGGTGGCCGCTTCCAATGGGTGGGAGGTTGAGGAAATAGTGACCAGCCAGGCCGTGGAAGAGATGCGTTCCCTGGCTGAAACTGCACGGCAAAACGCGATAAATGGTTTGTCATCGACGCTGGAATACTGGATGTATGCCCGTCGCATGGACTTGTTGTTGCTGGCGCAGTCAACCGGCATCTGGCGTTGGCGTATCCGCCGCCATTTCCGGCCGGAGATTTTCGCGCGCCTGTCGCCCGGCATGCTGAAGCGTTATGCCGAAGCGCTCGGTCTTGCCGTGCAACAATTACAGCGCCTGCCATGACTTTCCCGCACCATCGCCATGCCGCACATTGTGAAAGCGGAGTGGTCTCCAACCTGGTCTGCCACCACGGTGTGCCGATTACCGAGGCCATGGCCTTTGGCCTGTCGGCGGCATTGTCGTTTGCCTACCTGCCATTCATCAAGCTGTCCGGCCTGCCCCTCATCGCTTATCGCCAGCCACCCAGATCCATCATCAGGGGTCTGGGCAAAGTGCTCGAGGCCGAATTTCGCTTTGAAACTTTTCGCAATCCTGCCGCGGGACAGGCGCGCCTGGATGAGTTGCTGGCGCAAGGCCATGTGGTGGGTTTGCAGACATCGGTGTACTGGCTGCCCTATTTTCCGGAGGACATGCGCTTTCATTTTAATGCGCATAATCTCCTGGTGTTCGGCAAGGAGGGCAATGATTACCTGATCAGCGACCCGGTTGGCGAGCAGACTGTGCGCTGCGATGCGGCATCCCTGTCGCGCGCCCGCTTTGCCAGGGGTGTGCTTGCCCCCAGGGGTTTGCTGTATACCATGCAAAAGCCGGGCGTATCCACCATCACATCCCGGGCGGCGCGCAAAGCAATTCTTAAAACCTGCCGGACGATGCTTGCGCCTTTGCCTATCATCGGTGTGCGCGGCATCAAAACGCTTGCCAGCAGGGTTGCCAGGCTTGATCCGGCTGCGCACCGGAGTTCATTGTTTGTGGGGCACATCATTCGCATGCAGGAGGAAATCGGTACGGGAGGCGCGGGATTCCGTTTTCTGTATGCGGCCTTCCTGCAGGAAGTGGCGAGCTTGTCCGGCATGGGAATGCTGTCCGGATTTTCCGACCGGCTGATGTTGATAGGTGATGGTTGGAGAGCATTTGCGCTGGCGACTGCACGCATGGTCAAGGGGCGCGATGCCCTGAATCCGGTGATATTGGCGGATTTGCTGCGCGACCTTTCCAGGCAAGAGGAAGTTTTTTTTCGCGATTTGAAAACGGCGCTCAATTGATGCTGGAAATAAGGGATCTTTCGTATTGCTACCCGGATGCGGAGAAACCCTCGCTGACAGGCGTGTCACTCAATGCCGGGCGCGGCAAAATTCTTGGCTTGCTGGGCCCGAATGGTGCCGGCAAGACCACGCTGATTTCGCACCTCTCGGGGATATTGCAGGTCCAGCACGGGGCTATATTGATAGACGGGTCGCCGCTGGCGGACGTTCGGCGCAAAGCTCCAACACGCATCGCGGTTGCGCCTCAGGAATACGCTTTCTATCCAATGCTCACGGTAAAGGAAAACCTGGAATGTTTTGCGGCGGCGGGCAGGCTGGGAGGCGACTGCAAACGCCGGCGTATCGCTGAGTGCCTGGCCTTTTCCCAGTTGGAGCGTTTCGTGAAAATCCGCGCCGAAAGGCTTTCCGGCGGACTGAAACGGCGCCTGAACCTGGCAATAGCCTTGTTGCCCGAACCCGAGCTTATCCTCCTGGACGAACCCACTGTGGGCGTGGACCCGCAGTCACGGGCGTTCCTGCTGGATGCCGTGAAGATGATTGCCGATAGCGGCGCGGCCGTGATCTATACCTCCCATTACATGGACGAAATCGAGGCGATTGCAGACCGGGTGGTCATTCTTGACGATGGCAAGGTTTTGCGTGATGGCACCCTCAATGAGTTGCTGCGGGATGGCGTTGCGCATATGCGTCTGGCGGCGGAAGGCGTGCCGGCCGGCGAAATGAATACCCTGCTCGGGCGTTTCGGCAAGGTCGAGTCTGTCGGCGAAGAATGGCGGGTGACGCTTGCCCATGACAGGACGCCCGCCGAACTGCTGGCCGCTGTGGAACAAGTCGGCGGTCGGTTGAAGTATGTTGAATTCGGGCGTAATAACCTGGAGCAACTGTTCATGGCACTCACCCATCGTCCGTTGCGGGATTGACCATGCGAACCCCGATAAATCCGGACCGCGTTACCCGAGAAGAATTGCTGCAGGCTCCATCTGCCTGTGGAACCGGGACTTTGGTGGTTGTTTATATGCTGCTCGCCCTGATCAAAAAGGAATTTCTTGCCCTGATCCGCGATGTGCATGGTTTGGCCGCGCTGTTTCTGATGCCGGCCATTTTTATCGTCATCATGTCGCTCGCGCTCAAAGACGTGTACAGCCCGCCCACCAAGGCTCTGCCATACGTGGTAGAGAACCGGGACAGCGGTCGGCTGGCTGACAACTTTCTTGCAGAGTGGAAAAAAAGGCACGGAAGCCCGCAAGCAAACAGTGCTGACTGGGAAGACGAAGTGCGCGGCGGCAAGTTGAGTTACGTTCTGGTCATAGAAAAAGACTTTTCAAGAGAATTGGCAGCCGAGCACCCGGATAGCGGGAAACAACTCAGGTTGATTGCCGAGCCGGGACTGGAAGGCGGCGCATTTGCTGCAAACAACGCCGAGCTGATCATGATTGCAAACGAGCTGCGTGCCCGGGCCCTGCTATCGGCGGCCCGCATGTCACAACGATTGCCGCAACGATCGTCGCAACGCTCATTGCGTTCAGGCGCGCCGGATGAGTCAGCGCCTGTCTCCGCATTGGCCATGATAGACACTGAACGGTTATCGGCAGGCTCCCGCCCCACCGCAGTCCAGCAGAACGTGCCTGCCTGGCTGGTTTTCGGCATGTTTTTTGTCGTGGCTTCTCTGGCAAATCTGTTCATCCAGGAGCGGCAATGCGGAGCGCTGACCAGGCTTGCCAGCCTGGGCGTGCCCACCGGCGTGATGATCTGGTCCAAGGCCTTGCCATACCTGGTGATCAATGGGCTGCAAGCCGCATTGATGCTGGCGGTGGGGGTCTGGCTGATGCCGCTGCTGGGCGGGGATGCGCTGTCGCTGGCGGGCATACATTGGAGCGCGCTTATGCTGGTACTGCTTGCTGTGAGTATGGCGGCGATCGGCCTGGCGCTGGCGCTGGCAAGCCTGGTAAGGACGCATGCACAAGCTTCGGCGCTGGGTCCGATCGTGAACATACTGATGGCAGCTATCGGTGGCGTGATGGTGCCCAAATTCGTTATGCCCGAAGTCATGCAGCGGCTTGCGGAGTTTTCACCGATGAACTGGGGGTTGGAGGGCATGCTTGCAGTCCTGCTGCGCGGCAGCGATACGGCCGGGGTATTGATGCCGGCGGCAAAGTTGACGGGCTTTGCCGCGATCATGATCATCATTGCGGTTGTTTTTTTCCGCCGCAGAGCCAGCTGATGAAACGGGATCAGGGATGACTGCTGATCTTGACGCGTTCAAACGCGAGCTGAAGGCGCTGGTTCTGTACGCAGCCGACAAGGATGAACCGCAAGGCGGTTTGGCCGATGATGAAATACTTTTCGGGCCCGACTCCAGGCTGGCCCTGGACTCTCTCGACGCATTGCAGATTTCCATGGAAATCCAGAAGCGCTACGCTATACGCCTGCCCGACAGCAAGGAAACACGGCGAGCCTTGAGCAGCATCGCCCATCTTGCCGAATATCTGTCTGTGCGTCGCGCATGAAGCCGGTATATCTGCGCGGGAGGGCGCTGATTTCGGCACTGGGCGCAAGTCTTTCCGAGGCGCTTGGCTGTATCTCGGCGGGTGGACGGGACGTGGGCCGGATAGTGTTGGCCGACGGAACAGATTGGCCGTATTTCAGTATTGACCACGCCGAGCCGGACTGGCGCATCCGCGCACAGCGGCTGGTGTGTGCGGCCGCCGGCGAGGCGGGGCTGGACACGGTTCGAAACGCGCCGCTGTTTGTGGCATCTTCTTCACTGGACATCGGCGCGATTGAAACAGGGCTGGTTCGTTCCGGAGACAGTCATGACTTTGCCGAAAATATAGCCGAATGGCTGGGTTGGACAGGGCCGGTCTATCTGGTTTCCAGCGCCTGCACTTCTTCGCTGCAGGCAATTTTGTCCGCATCCGGATTCATCAATTCGGGCCGGGTGAATGATGCCGTTGTAATGGGAGTGGAATTGGCCAACCGATACTCCGTTTCAGGTTTTGCGGCGATGCAGCTGCTGACGCCAGGCCAGCCAAAACCAATGGGATTGGACCGTGACGGGATCGCCCTCGGAGAGGCGGTATCGGTGCTGCATCTGTCCGGCCAGCCGGCACGCTGGCGTTTTTGCGGAGGCAGCAATATCGTCGATGGCCGCGACCCGACCGGCGCCATTCCGGAAACAGTCAGTGAAATGTGTGCGCGGGCGCTTAAGGCCAGCGGCCTGCAGGCATCCGACATAGACCTGATCAAATTGCAGGCCGCGGGCAGTCCGGTAAATGACGCAAACGAATTGACAGGATTGGCGGCGGCGTTCGAAGTATTGCCCCCGCTGGTCACATTCAAGGCGGCGATCGGGCATACCCTGGGGGCATCCGGAGCCGCAGAAATCGCCTTGCTGACAGCATGTCTGGAAGCGAACATCTGGCCGGGTTCAGGCTATTTGCCGGATCCTGGTCTGCGTGCAGTATTGGCTCATCCGGAAGCCGGATCCGTACGTTATGTACTGGCGGACATCCTGGGTTTTGGCGGAGGCCATGCCGCCGTGATACTCGAGGATACCAGCGCCAGCATGAGATCCGGGATTCCCGGGAGCACACGACATGGATAGCATGACCTGGAAAATCACCGGGCGAACTGCCAGCGGATTTTGCTCCGGCAACGAGCTTCCCGATAACTGGCGCGAGCAGTTGGCAATCCGTCTGGGGTATCGCCCGCGCCGAATCGGAATCCTGGCTGAACTGGCACTTTTCGGCGCGCTTGCTTGTCTCGACGCGGCCGGGGAAACCACGTTGCCGGCAGACACCATGCTGCAGGTGTGCAGCTTGCGCGGCTCGTTTTCGGCGATATTGCAGGTGCTGGAGCAAAATCGTGAAGGCCTGCCTATGCCTTTCAGCTTCCTGCAGAGTCAAACCAGCCAGCTATTGCCGGCGCTGGCCGCCGCGCTGAAATGGCAGGGAGACGCTGGCATTGTTTTGGCGCGCAACCCGGCGGAGCTGGCAACTTTCGCTTGCCTCCAGGCCGGAAGCGGCGGGATGCTGCTGGGCTGGGTGGAAGAGCCGGGACCCGCCGGCAGCAGCTGGCTCAGACTTGTGCCATGTGCGCCGCCGTCCGCAAATTTCGTGGCCGCCTCCAGCCTCATGGAGTTGGCTTCGCCGGATACTCATTACTGGCGGCTGAGCCGGGAGGGGGTGGAAGTGGCTACCGGAGCCGGCTGAGTGTGCCAAGGCAGCTCATGCCACAGCATTTTGCTTGCCAGTGCGATCAACAGTATCGCGAACAGTTTGCGTAATGCCCCGACCTGCATGGAATGCGTTGCTTTTGCGCCCAGCGGTGCGGTGATGATGCTGCCAAACGCGACCCAGAACAGGGCGGGAAGATAGACAAAGCCCAGGCTCAGGGCGGGCAAGGCATGGATGCCCAGGCCGGTTGCCACATAACCGATCGTGCCGCCGATAGCAACCGGAAAGCCAATCGCCGCGGAAGTGCCGATAGCGCTGCGCAGCGGAATATTGCACCAGACCAGGAATGGCACGATGATGGATCCGCCGCCGATGGAGACCATGCTGCCAAGACCGCCTGTGAGTATGCCGGTCAGCGTCATGCCGGCTGCGCCGGGCAATTGGCGCGCGGCGTGCGGGCGCATGTTGAGCAGAATCTGCGCGGCCACGGAATACACGAACAGTGCGAAAAATATGGCCAGGCCGTGTGTCGGAATTGAAGCGGCGAGCAATGCGCCGACACCGGTTCCGAGCAGAATTCCGGGGGTGATGTTGCGCACCACGCGCCAGTTTACCGCGCTGTAGCGATGATGTTCGCGCAAGCTTGCCAGCGATGTGAACATGATCGCCGCCATTGAGGTGCCGAGGGCGAGGAGCATCACATCTTCAGCGGGGAAGTGCTGTGAATCGAACAGAAACATCAGCACGGGGACCAGCACCAACCCGCCGCCGACGCCGAATATTCCGGCCAGGAATCCGGCGACTGCACCGAGAAACAAATAAGCCGCATACCATTCCATGCTAGCTGTGCACCAGCCTGGTAACGATGAATTTCCACTCGGCCGGATCGAGCGGCGTGATGGACAGGCGATTGCCGCGCTGCAAGGTGCGCATCCGTTCAAGTTCGGGGTATTTGCGCAATTCGCCAATGGAGATCAGCGCGATTTTTTTGACCAGTTGCACGTCCACATTGAACCAGCGCGGCTGTTCCGGTGTGGCCTTGGGGTCGAAGTATTTGCTGGCGCGCTCGAATTGCGTGGCATCGGGGTAGGCCTCGCTGCCGACCCTTGCGATGCCGGCGATGCCCGGTCCCTTGCAGTTGGAGTGATAGAACAGCACGCCGTCGCCGACCTTCATCTGGTCGCGCATGAAATTGCGCGCCTGGTAATTGCGCACGCCATACCAGGCCACTGTCTGGTCGGGAAGGGCGGCAAGGTCGTCGATGCTGACGTCTCCGGGTTCGGATTTCATTAGCCAGTAGCGCATGGTTCACTTCAGCAAATAAAAAGTGCGACCCGAGGTAATCTAAGGTCGCACCGGAATAAAGCCCCCCGCCTGTGCCGTTGACCCAGCATCTTGAACCTGGGTTCAAGAGGGCCGCTTCCAAGTCACATCAGGTACATCCGCCATTCGGGGATGCGCACAACAGTAACATCAAAGGTCGCGGCCTTAAGCAAAGCTTATTGGTTCAAAGAATTATAGGCCTGTCGAACACCGCAGGGGACAAACTATAACCAATGACTTACCCGGCAGTTTCGCCTGGGCAGTGGATGGCTGGAAACCTTGTCAAAACAGCGTGTCCTGTTCGGCCAATGCCTGATCAATCGCTGTTTGCATGGCATCCATTCTACGCTTAAAGTCGTTCAGGTCAACGCCCCGCCCGATTTTTGTGGTGAGCAATTCATGGGTGATATTGAGCGCGGCCATCAGTGCGATGCGCTCCACACTGGCAATCTTGCCGGCATCGCGTATCTCGCGCATCCTCTTGTCCAGATAAGCTACTGCATCCAGCAGTTCACTGCGCTGCTCTTCCGGGCATGCGATACGCAATTCCCTGTCGAGAATCTTGATTTCCAGGGTTTTCGTGGAGTTGCTCATGGCAGATTTTCCGGGAGGGTCCCCAGTAACTTCGTCAAACGTGCCCTGGCGATTTCGACTTTGTCGCTGCATTGGCGATTGCTGCTCAGAGTGTGCGCCAACTCTTGTCGCAATTGCTGGTTTTCCGCACGCAGCTTGCCGCTGACTTGTATCAACTGAGCAAGTTTGCCTTCCAGCGCGTCCAATTCGTTTTCCATACTTTGACTATAAATTGAAAAGTGCTGATAAGTCAAACGCTAAGGTGGGCTTATGCAAGCGTTTTGTAAGTTTTGTGGTTTGTCATGGCTGAATCTGCGCTTGGTGAGGCGTGATAAATCTGTGGTAAAGTGCGCGCCGCTTTGAGGTGCCCGCCTGGTTGCAGGCGAGTTAAACGGGAAGCAGGTGCGGGAACATGAGTTCCCCATGCCTGAGCTGCCCCCGCAACGGTAAGCGAGTGTGGATTTGCCAGTATGCCACTGTGAGTGATCCCCCGGGAAAATTTATGGGAAGGCGGCAAATCAGGACTTGCGAGCCCGGATACCGGCCTGATGGCGATGGACAGGAGATGCTGCGGGTGGCGCATCGGAAAGACCGCTGCACAACTGCCGGCGGAGCAACCAGCCATTTCGCCAGGTTGGCAAATGCTTTGCCTGGCCTCAACTGCGCTCACTCTGTTGTGCAACAGTCTTTCAGAGGCAATCACACTCGCCGTATTTCCTGATTATTAATATTCCAACGGGGACGATTGGAATTTATTCAGGGAATAATCATGAAACAAAAAATTATCAGGGCCGCACTGTTCGGTGCGCTCTCACTTTCCTTTGGCGCACATGCTGATCAGCCGCTCGATATGCTGATCGTGACACCCACGCGCATGCCGCAAACGTTGGGCACAACCATTGCCGACACCACCGTGCTGAATGAGCAGGATATACGCAAGTCCGGCGCTATGGACGTGCCGACTCTGCTGCGTTCGCTGCCGGGCGTCGAGGTGGTGCAGTCCGGCGGGATGGGGAGCATCAGCAGCATTTTCATGCGCGGCACCAATTCCGATCATGTCCTTGTGTTGCTGGACGGTGTGCGCATCAATTCCGCCACCACCGGAACAACCGCGCTGGAGCACATCATGCTGGACAGCATCGAACGCATCGAGGTGGTGCGCGGCAACGTCAGCAGCCTGTATGGCTCCGAAGCCATCGGCGGTGTGATTCAATTGTTTACCAAGCACGGACAAGGCACTCCGTCATTCAATGCCAGCGCAGGGGTGGGCAGTTATGGCACACAGCATCTGGCGGCAGGGTTTTCCGGCGATGTGAATGATACCTCGTTCAGCGTGAATGCCGGCAGGGTCAAAACCGATGGTATTTCGGCGATGAATCCGCAACTGGCGCCCTTGGCGAATCCCAACAACAATCCCTATGACAACAATACCTTTGATGCGCAAGTCACACATGCCCTCAACGCGGATCATTCCCTGTCGGCTTCCCTGTTCAGCACGCGCGGCAACATCTCCTTTGACAACCCTTACGGCTCGCCGACAGACCTGAACAACACAGTTGAAAATATCGACAAATTATCGGTGTCCTCGAATGATCAAATCAGCGAGTTGTGGCACAGCCAGTTGCGCGTGGCACAGGGCACCGATGACAGCCACAGCTATCTCAATGGTGCGCAGTCTTCGCGTTTCCAGACACAAAGCAATCAGATGACCTGGCAAAATAATCTCAAGATCGCGGATAGTCAGCATGTGGATTTGGCGGTGGAATATCTGGGGCAGGCGGTATCTTCGGACACACTATTTACGCAAACTGCGCGCAATGTGGACAGCCTGCTGGCAGGTTATGTGGGCGAATTCGGCAAGCATCAGGTTCAATTAAACCTGCGCCAGGATCACTACTCGGATTTTGGGGCAGCCAACACGGGCCTGATCGGGTATGGCCTGCAATTTACAGATGCGCTGCGCTTTACCACGACCATCAGCAACGCATTCAAGGCGCCCACCTTCAATGATATGTATTACCCGCTGGCGTTTGGTTACCAGGGCAATCCGAACCTGAAACCGGAGCGTTCGCAAAACGAGGAGGCCGGGCTGCACTATGCGGCGAATGACCAGCGCGTGGATGCGGTGTATTTCGATAACCGCATCAGCGATTTGATTGCGCTGAATTCCGCTTTTACCACGGTTGTCAACATCAACCAGGCGCAAATCACCGGGCAGGAATTGAGCTATGCCGGGGTGTTTGGCAACACCCATCTGAATGCCAATGCGACATCCCAGAATCCCCGGGACAGTACTACCGGCCAGTTGCTGTTGCGCAGGGCCAGGGAGTACGGCGACTTTGCGGCAACGCATGATTTGGGTGCGTGGAGCATGGGGGCCGAGATGCATTACAGCGGGGCGCGCCAGGACTTTGATCTCAACGGAAATACGGTCACTCTATCCAGTTACCAGCTGCTCAATCTTACTTCTGCCTACAGGATAGACAAGAATACGAACTTGCTGGTGCGCGTGGACAATTTGTTCAATCGCGATTATTCACAGGCGTATGCCTACAATTCACTGGGAAGGACACTGTTTGTCGGATTGAACTACAAACAATGATATTTCCAATTCGCGCGGCTTGGTGTACTGTTGCAGCCATTACAGCAAGCTCAATCCGGGAGATGCAATGAATAACTTTCAAACCAGAGCCATCGTGATTTTTGTTGCGCTGGCTGCGCTGATGGCGGCCACCCGTTTTAATCATTTTGGTTCGGCGGTGTCCCTGCCGGATGCTTCCCTTGCGGTGTTTTTCCTGGGCGGGTTATATTTATCCCGATCGGTTCGCGGGTCCGTGGCGGTATTTTCCGCGCTGATCCTGGAAGCAGGTTGCATCGATTACTACGCGACTTCCGTGCAAGGCGTCAGCGACTGGTGCATGACCCCGGCCTACTGGTTTCTCATCCCGACCTATGCCAGCCTGTGGCTGGCCGGACACTGGTGCGCACCCGGAAAGATGGTGAAGGGGCGCGCGATGGAGAGCAGGGAATTGCCTGGCCTGGCCCTGGCTGCTTGGGCATCCTGCAGTTTCGCATTTATATTTTCCAACGCCGCGTTTTATCTATTCTCCGGGCGATACGCGGAAATGAGCGTTCTTGAGTACGCAGCACGGGTTGCCCAATATTATGTCCCCTATGTTTCAGTGGCGCTGCTTTATATTGCTTGCGCGGTGGCCGTCCACATGGCTGCTGAAATCATCAGCAGGCAAAGGGTGCATGCACACTAAAACCAAACCTGTGTTTTGTTTTGCGGCCGAGCCCCAGGTTTCCGGGGCTCGGGCTGGCCGGGCCTGTTTTGCAGGATGAGGGCGGGAATAGGCGGGCAGGGTGCAAGAGGAAAGTGTGGTTTTCGCCCGGGTTCATGTGTCATTGGGCAAGGCAAGGAGCGGAAGTCCCGGATTAATGTCAATTAAATAGTTGCGCCGAATGGCCGGTTGTATCAGGCACCCATAATATCCGAGGTTAAGCGTGCTGAAAGGGATCACTTTTGTTGCCGTGACCATTGTGCTGGCTTATGTGTCGCGCGCTTCACTGCGCAAGCCGGGCTCGCACGGTTATTATCGTTTCTTTGCCTGGGAGTGCATGCTTGTTCTGTTCGTGCTGAACATGGATGTATGGTACGTCAATACGAATTCCGCGAATCAAATCATTTCAGGGTTCTTGTTTTTTTCTTCCCTGCTGATGGTTATGTTCGGTGTCATGCTGTTGCAGTGGTCAGGGAAGCCCGACACCAATCGCAACGATGCGCCGATGTTTGAATTCGAGAAAACCACCGTTCTGGTAAAAGTCGGGATATACCGCTACATCAGGCATCCCATTTATGGCTCTCTGTTCCTCCTGTGCTGGGGATTTTTCTTCAAAAACCCATCGCTGGCCGGAGGCATCCTGGCCGTAATCGCCAACGGGTTTCTGTTGGCCACCGCGCGCGTTGAGGAAAGCGAAAACATCCGTTATTTCGGCGAGGAATACCGGGAGTACATGAAGCAGAGCAAGATGTTTATTCCGTTCATACTGTAGTCCCGACTGCCGTTTGCAGGCTGGCCGCAATGCGGATGTGCAAAGCGGACAGGATTTTTCCCGGCGGAACAAGCCATTTTGCATTTCGATGCTGCAGTGCAGCGCGAGCTTGCGAGGCCTGCGCCCTGTGAAAACAGAAATTAACAACCAGCTTAAGGTTGACGCGGCGGCGGCAAGAGTCTAAATTGCGCGGCTCGAAAATAAATCAACCCTGAAGGAGAAATACATGGCAGTACTCGTCGGCAAAGCCGCGCCCGATTTCAACGCTGTTGCCGTTATGGGCAACAACGACTTCAACGAAACTTTCAATCTCAGGAAGCACATCGCCGGCAAATACGCCGTGATCTTTTTCTACCCGCTGGATTTTACCTTTGTCTGCCCCTCCGAGCTGATCGCTTTCGACCACAGGCTGGACGAATTCAAGAAACGCAACGTCGAAGTCATCGGCGTATCTATAGATTCGCAATTTTCCCATTTTGCCTGGAAGAACACGCCGATCAACAACGGCGGTATAGGCCAGGTGCGCTATCCGCTGGTGGCCGACATCAAGCATGAGATATGCAAGGCCTACGATGTGGAGGCCGACGGCGGAGTGGCCTACCGCGGTTCCTTCCTGATAGACCGTGCCGGGGTGGTGCGTCACCAAGTGGTGAACGATCTGCCGCTGGGCCGCAATATCGACGAGATGCTGCGCATGGTGGACGCGCTGCAATTCACCGAGGAACACGGCGAAGTCTGCCCGGCGGGCTGGAGCAAAGGCAAGGCCGGCATGAACGCGTCCACGGAAGGTGTGGCGAAATATCTGGCCAGCCACGCAAAAGAACTGTAATCCGGTTTATTTTTGTGTCAAAAGGCCACCTTTCGGGGTGGCTTTTTTGCGTTTCTGAGGATGCGCTTTTGTTTCGCTCATAATGAACTGGGCTGATACAATTTCGGCCAATCTGTCATTGCCTTGCTGGGGGATATTGCATGCTGCTCTGGTTCGTCATCACCTATTGGATACTTTCTGTCGGGATCGGTTTATACGCCGCAACCCGCGTGCACAACACCCGCGATTTCGCGATAGCCGGACGCGGTCTTCCCTTCTATATGGTTACGGCTACGGTATTTGCCACCTGGTTCGGTTCGGAAACCGTACTCGGTATTCCGGCAACTTTTCTGAAGGAGGGTCTGCACGGAGTAGTGGCCGATCCGTTCGGCGCTTCGATGTGCCTGATCCTGGTCGGGCTGTTCTTCGCCGCGCCGCTGTACCGGATGAACCTGTTGACGATAGGCGATTTCTACAAGAAAAAATTCGGCCGTAGCGTCGAGGTGCTGACCACGATCGCGATCGTGATCTCCTATCTCGGCTGGGTAGGTGCGCAGATCACGGCACTCGGTCTGGTGTTCAACGTGGTGTCCGGCGGCGAGATCAGCAAGCTGGCCGGCATGTGGATAGGCTCAGGCACCATCCTGATCTATACCTTCTTCGGCGGAATGTGGGCAGTCGCCGTTACCGATTTCCTGCAGATGATCATCATTGTTGTCGGCATGCTGTTCATCGGCCACGAGATCAGCGGCCAGGTGGGGGGGGTGAGCGTGGTGGTGCAGCATGCCGCGCAGGCGGGGAAATTTGAATTCTGGCCTGCGCCGGATGCCAAGGAGATCATCGCCTTCGCCGCCGCCTGGATGACCATGATGTTCGGCTCGATTCCGCAACAGGACGTGTTCCAGCGGGTGCAGTCTTCCAGTACCGAGCGCATCGCCGTTTGGGGAGCGGTGTTCGGCGGTGGTTTGTATTTTGTGTTTGCCTTCGTGCCGATGTTCCTGGCTTATTCGGCGACACTGATCGATCCGAAGATGGTGAGCAGCCTGATCGACACCGACCCGCAGATGATCCTGCCCACGCTGGTGATGCGGCATGCGCCGATGTTTGCCCAGGTAATGTTCTTCGGCGCCCTGCTTTCCGCCATCAAGAGCTGCGCCTCTGCGACCCTGCTGGCGCCATCGGTGACCTTCAGCGAAAACATACTCAAACCGATGCTGGCGCACCGCTTGTCCGACCGCAGGATGCTGCACCTGATGCGCGGTGTGACAGTGGCGTTCACCGTCATAGTCACATTTTACGCGATGAACTCCAAGGCCAGTATTTTCAAGATGGTCGAAAACGCTTATCAGATCACGCTGGTGATGGCTTTTATCCCGCTGCTTGCCGGTAT
This sequence comes from Gallionella sp., assembly GCA_027311105.1. Classification (GTDB taxonomy): domain Bacteria; phylum Pseudomonadota; class Gammaproteobacteria; order Burkholderiales; family Gallionellaceae; genus Gallionella. The sequence continues at coordinate 14,650 of DAICZN010000029.1, read as the reverse complement.
TTTCTGGAAGCGTTCGACCAGGCAGGGTGCGCTGGCGGCAATCTTCTGCGGCTTGTCGGTATGGCTGGCGATTCTGGTTTTCGGGCCGGATGATCCTTTCATCCCGGCACAGTTTGCCGGATTGTTCGCCAGCGCATTCGGCATGATAGCCGGATCACTTATGCCCAATGTGGTGGGGGGGGATTTGCCGGAGGAACCTCCACACGCGCAGCTTCACCACCTTGCCGCAAGCCATACCGGGCATGTGGCGGAGCACCTACACCGGCATTCGTCGCACACACAAACTTGACGCCTGTCATCTTCCTGTCACAAATAATTCATATTCTTGCGGACTCGGACCAGAATGCCGGATATGAAGATAAAGGATAAATGATGAAAGCGAAGATTTTGATTGTGGAGGATGAGCCGGCGATTCAGGAATTGCTGGCGTTCAATGTCGTGCAGGCGGGCTTTCTGGCGTTGCGGGCCGAGGATGGGGAGAGCGCCTGGCGGCAGATACGCAGCATTGCGCCGGACCTTATCCTGCTGGACTGGATGCTGCCGAATACCAGCGGGGTGGTTTTGGCTAAACAATTGCGCGCCGACGCGCGGACCAAGGATATCCCCATCATCATGCTGACCGCGCGCGGGGACGAGCGCGACAAGATATTGGGACTGGAATCCGGGGCGGATGATTACATCACCAAGCCTTTCTCGCCCCGCGAGTTGATGGCGCGGATAAGGGCGGTGTTGCGCCGCCATATTCCTGTTTTGCCGGATGAAACGATAGCGACGGGCGGATTGGAGTTGTCGCCGACCAATCATCGCGTGAGCGCGCAGGGCAATAATATAGAGCTGGGTCCGACCGAGTTCCGCCTGCTGCATTTTTTCATGACCCACCCGGAACGCGTTTACAGCCGCACGCAATTGCTCGATCAGGTATGGGGTACACAGGTGTTCGTCGAGGAGCGCACAGTGGATGTGCATATCCGCCGCTTGCGCGCCGCACTGGAACCTGCCGAATTGGATGGTGTGATTCAAACCGTGCGCGGCAGCGGTTATCGTTTTTCAATCAGTTCTAACCAGCGGCCTTCCTGAAGTATTATGCTCCCGGCCGAAATGGCTATCGGCAACGGCTAACCCGGCGTCTTTTTCCGTGCTATAAGCAGGCACTTGGCTGTATTCCACAATGATTTTGTTGGAGTCAGGCAGCCGCTTATGTCGCTGCATTTGGGTGGCATGGGCGAATGGCCATGCAAAGTCTTTTGACAGCCTGGCGGATTGGCTGGTATTTTCATCGGTCAGAAGGCTGGCAGTCACATCAGTTGTTCATTGAGGGAATAATTTTGCGAGATTTCTGGTTCAGGGTAAGCCTGCCCGTGGCGTTGAGCGCATTGGTGGCGCTGTTGTTGTGGGGCATATTTTCCGCCGTTGTCGCGCTATTGTTCATGCTGGCCGTGTTGCTGATCGTGATGGCATACCGCGCGCGGCAATTGTTCAAGCTGGGGGAGTGGTTGAACGACGCACGCATCGAAACCATTCCCGAAGCCGGGGGAATCTGGGACGATGTGTTTTCGCAACTGTACAAAATGGTCAGGGAGCATAACCAGACCAAGCAGGAGCTGGCCGCCGAATTGCATCACATCGAGCAGGCGACTGCCGCCTTGCCGGAGGGCGTTGCGATCCTGAACGAGATGAACCGCATCGAGTGGTTCAATCCGCTTGCCCAGCAGCATTTTTACCTTGATGCCGAACACGATATCATGCAGGACATCACGTATCTGGTGCGCCAGCCGGAATTCGTCGAGTATCTCCATGAGTCGAATTTCAATGAACCGTTGATCATGATACCGGCGCGGCATGACGATATGGTGTTGTCCGTGAAACTCATTCCATACGGCGGCAACAAGCGGCTGTTGATCAGCCGCGACATCACCCAATTCAAGCTCATCGAAGCGATGCGCCGGGATTTTGTTGCCAATGTATCGCACGAACTGCGCACACCGCTGACCGTGGTAAGCGGTTTTCTCGAAAACCTGCAGGATATGCCGGACCTCAACCAGGAAAATATAGCGCGCGCCTTGCACCTGATGGCCGAGCAAACCCGGCGTATGGACAATCTGGTGGCGGATCTGCTGACGCTGTCTCGGCTGGAGAATGAGCAAAGTCCCCTGCGCGAAGAAACTGTGGATATCAAGGAGCTGCTCGATGAGGTTGACCAGGACGGAAAACTGCTGAGCGGGGGACGCCACGCTTTGCGAATGGAGATCGCAAGTCCGGTCAATTTGCTCGGCAATCGTGATGAGTTGCACAGCGCCTTCGGTAACCTGCTCAGCAACGCAATCCGCTATACGCCGGAGGGCGGAGCTATCCTGTTGCGCTGGTTCGAACGCGGCGGCCAACCTGTGTTTTCAGTGCAAGACAGCGGTATCGGCATTGCTGCCCAGCACATCCCGCGGCTTACCGAGCGTTTTTACCGCGTGGACCGCAGCCGTTCACGGGAAACGGGGGGGACAGGCCTGGGCCTTGCGATCGTCAAGCATATCGCGATGCGCCATCAGGCCAAGCTGGAAATTTTCAGCGAAGAAGGGGTTGGCAGCACCTTCATGCTGGTGTTCCCGGTCAAGCGTTCTCTACACTAGAGAGAAACTGACGCGCTGGTAATTCATTCCGCGCTCCACGCTGAACCCCAGTTTGGCATTCTGCATTTTGCCGTTCGTGTGCATAATCTCGATCGCGCGTCCCGCATCGAACCATTCGCGCGGCATGACCAGGCTGGGCGGTATCGTTAACGCGGGCACGGCCTGCAGAAAAAATGCCGGAATCCGGCTCCCCGCCGCCGGCAAGTCTGCTTCACCGGTGCGCAGCGCTACCGCAAGCGGAGACCCCGGCAGATAACGCACCCCGACACGCAATTTTCCGCCAAGTGTCACGTTCGCCCACGAGAGGACTCCCAGAATGAAGTTTTCCGTGTCCGCGAAACGCAGGGCGATCAGTTGGTTGCGCCATACCCTGGAACCTTGCATTCCCTTGCGTGTGAGCTGCGCTCCCAGGATGCTTTCGTTAAGAACCATCCAGGTTTCAAACGCCTGCCCGGTTATACCCAGATCGTTGCCGGGCGATCCGGGCCACGCCTGGGCTGGGGGTGGCCCGGATTTCAAAATGCTTGCGTTGACAGCATGTGCGGGTTGCGCCGGTGATTTTCCGGAAAGCAGCGCATGAACGACTTCCGGCTTGTAGAAAATTTGCACCGGTTTTTCGACCGGGTTCCGCCGGTCGGAGCGAATGTTGCGGTTTTCGCACCAGCATTGGTGAAAAAAAATCAGGGACTCGATGCAATCGTTTCTGCTGTACTCGCCCAGCTCCAGTTGCTGCGGGGTTTGGCCTTGCTGCAACAGGATGGTCTTGATGCGCAACAATTTGCTCAAAGGCACCATTGCCAGGTAGCGCGTGTTCTCGCCATGGTTAACCAGATGGATTGATCGCAGCCCGTACGGGCCGTCAAAATCCAGCGCGAGCGGCTGCGCATCTCCCCTGCTGGTGGTGTAACTGAGATCCAGGGACAATGTGTCGCCCCATCGTGTCAGCCAATGATCGAGCCGTTGCAGTTGCGGGTGGTTCAATTCGGCGGGGCGCGCATAACAGGCAAGCAGAATTTTGATGTAGATGCCGTGGCAAGTGCTGTGCGTTCTAATGCCATTCAGGGGGTCCGGGATTTCCTTGTGCTGCAATCCTTTCTTTTCGCAGTATGCATACAAGCCGTGCAATTGTTGCCACAGTTTGGCATCGAATTCGTATCCGGTGCGCAAGTGTTCCAATATCACTTTCCCGCCATACAGGAGACTGCGCTGGCACAGCAGGGCGCCGCTTTGGACAAGCTGGCTGTCGCCGTCCACGTGCGCCTGCAGGCAACGCCGATATCCCAGCGACATGGTTTGCCAGAGGCCCACGATAGCGACGAACACCAGCAACTCGTTTTCATTTAACGGCAGCGGTTTGGAAATGAGCCGCAGGGAATAATCATTTTGCACATGGTGGACGGTGTCGCGCAGCTGTTCCAGTATATTGAGCCGTACCCGGGGCCGCATCGGATAGCGGTTGAGTTCGTCCAGCTGGGTCAGCAGCTGGCTGTGGGCCAGTTGCAGATTGGTCAATTGCAACTGCCGCAGCCATTTTGCGCAACCGGCCGCATCCCGGAAATTGGGCTTCGCGTCGGCATCGGTCGGTTCAAGTGACAAATCCAGCATGCTCAGCCGGACAGCCTGGAATTCACGTTTTGCTTCAGCCGCGCTTGCCAGTCCGGCATGAAAGCGGGTTTCCCCGCGCGCTGTCCCGCGCCCCAGATCGGTTGCGGGAAATGTTTGTCGTGCCGGTAACGCGGAATGACATGCCAATGCAGGTGCGGGGTAAGGTTGCCGAGGCTGGCCAGGTTGATCTTGTCCGGCTTCATCACCTCGCGTATCGCTGCTTCGATGGCGTAAACGGTTGCCATCAGATGTTCCCGGTCGGGCGCGGAAAGATCGGTCATTTCGCTGACGTGCTGCTTCCAGATTACCCGGCAGAAACCGGGATAGTCGGCATCCTCGACCAGCACCACCCGGCAACTGGAATCCTGCCAGAGCAGTGTGCCGCCGGGCTGTTCGCACAATTCACAAACCGTTTTAGTCGTCACGATTTATCCTTCTCCGGCCAAGGCCGAACCGTCAGCCTGTCCTTACAGCAACACCCGCTCGATTCCGCCATTGTTTGCCTTGTTCACATAGTCCACCAGCCAATTCGGGCCGAGCAGATGCTTGGCCATTTCCACCACGATGTAATCTGCCGTGGTGCCGCTATCGTCGTTGTAACGCGACAGGCCCTGCTGGCAGGACGGGCAGGAAGTCAGGATCTTCACTTCGCCCTGAAAGCCGTCGGCGCGCAACGCGTCCGCACCCTTGCGCATTTCCTCTTCCTTGCGGAAGCGCACCTGCGTCGCGATCTGCGGCAGGGTTACGCCGAACGTGCCGGATTCGCCGCAGCAGCGTTCGCTGAGAGGCACTTCCGTGCCCATCAATTCATTCACCACCTTGAGCGGCTGATAGGTTTTCATCGGTGAATGGCAAGGATCGTGGTACATGTACCGTACCCCGCTTGCACCCTGCACCTTGATGCCTTTCTCCAGGAGGTATTCGTGGATATCGAGCAGGCGGCAGCCGGGGAAAATCTTGTCGAATTGGTATTTCAGCAGCTGGTCCATGCAGGTCCCGCACGACACGATCACCGTTTTGATGTCGAGATAATTCAGCGTGTTCGCCACGCGATGGAACAGCACGCGATTGTCGGTGGTGATCTGGCTGGCCTTGTCGGCCTGGCCGGAGGCGTTCTGCGGATAGCCGCAGCACAAATAGCCCGGCGGCAGCACCGTGATCGCGCCGGTCTCGTACAGCATCGCCTGTGTCGCCAGCCCGACCTGGCCGAACAGGCGCTCCGAACCGCAACCGGGGAAGTAGAACACCGCCTCGCTGTCCTCGTGCAATTTGTGCGGGTTGCGGATGACGGGCACGACGCTGCTGTCCTCGATGTCCAGCAGCGCCCGCGAGGTCTTCTTGGGCAGATTGCCCGGCATCGGCTTGTTGATGAAGTGAATCACCTGGGATTTAAGCGGTGCGCCGCCCACCGTGGCAGGCGGCCGTGCAGTCTGGCCCTTCAGCAGGCCGAAACGCCTGGCGATTTGATAGGCTATGCGCTGTGCCCCGTATCCCCACTCTATCATCACCTTGCGCACCAGTTTGATCGTGGTCGGGTCGGTGGCGTTGAGGAACAACATTGATGTGGCGGTGACCGGACTGAATTTCTTTTTGCCCTGCTTGCGCAGGAAGTTGCGCATCGCGATCGATACATCGCCGAAGTCGATGTCCACCGGGCAGGGATTCAGGCACTTGTGGCATATCGTGCAATGGTCGGCAACATCATTGAATTCGTCAAAGTGCTGGATCGAAACGCCGCGCCGTGTCTGTTCCTCATACAGGAACGCCTCGATCAGCAGTGAAGTGGCGAGTATCTTGTTGCGCGGCGAATACAGCAGATTGGCGCGCGGCACATGCGTGCTGCAAACCGGCTTGCACTTGCCGCAGCGCAGGCAGTCCTTGATCGAATCGGAAATCTCGCCCAGCTCGCTCTTTTCCAGGATCAGGCTTTCCAGCTCCATCAGGTTGAAGCTGGGAGTGTAAGCGCGCTCCAGGTTGCCGCCGCTGAGCAGCTTGCCCTTGTTGAAACGGCCTTCCGGATCGACCAGCTTTTTGTACGCGCTGAATGCGGCGATCTCTTCCGCCTCGAGAAAATCGAACTTGGTGATGCCTATGCCGTGCTCGCCGGAGATCACGCCGCCCAGGTCCTTCGCCAGACGCATGATGCGCTCCACCGCGGCGTTTGCCTGCTGCAGCATTGCGTAATTGTCGGAGTTCACCGGAATGTTGGTATGTACATTGCCGTCGCCGGCATGCATGTGCAGGGCGATGAACACCCGGCTTTTCAGCACTTGCTGGTGGAGGCTGTTGCACTGGTCGAGTATCGGCTGATAAGTGCTGCCGCTGAATATCTGGCGCAGCGGTTCGCGTATCTCGTGCTTCCATGAGGCGCGGACGGTGTGGTCTTGCAGGACCTGGAAAACGGTTGAGTTGCAGGGTTCGGTCTGCCTGTCTGGCTTGTCTTTTGCGTCTTGCAACAGGGAGCCGGATTCGTCCAGATTGTCCCGCAGCCATTGCCAGCGGGCGCGCACCCCGGCCAGCAATTGTTTCGCTTCGTGGGCGCGATTGCCGAGCAGTTCGGCGGCGCCGAGCTGCTTGTCGTCCTGGTAATAGAGCGGCAGCTCACCGGCGAAAAATTCGTCCAGCGCATCCAGCAGCCTGAGCTTGTTGTGCAGCGACAACTCGATGTTGATGCGCTCTATGCCGTCGCAATAATCGCCCATGCGCGGCAGCGGGATCACCACGTCCTCGTTGATCTTGAACGCGTTGGTGTGTTTGGCAATCGCGGCGGTGCGCGCCCGGTCCAGCCAGAATTTCTTGCGTGCCTCGGCGGATACAGCGATGAAGCCTTCGCCGCTGCGCAGGTTGGCGAGGCGCACGATCTCCGATGCGGCCTGTGCCGCCGCGTCAGCGTCATCGCTGACCACGTCAGCGACCAGCACCATCTTGGGGCGGCTGCCGCGCTTGGATTTGGTGGCATAGCCCACCGCCTTGAGATAGCGTTCGTCGAGATGTTCGAGCCCGGCCAGCAGTGCACCGGGATGCGCATCCATATAGGCTTTGATCTCGACGATTGCGGGCACCGCATCGCGCACCTGGCCGAAGAATTCCAGGCAAACCGTGCGCGTGTGTTTGTGCGCGCGGTGCAGGATGAAACGCGCCGAGGTGATGATGCCGTCGCAGCCTTCCTTCTGGATGCCGGGCAGGCCGGACAGGAATTTGTCGGTGACGTCCTTGCCCAGTCCGGCCTTGCGAAACGCGATGCCGGGGATGGTGAGGATTTCCGGTGCGCCGTGCGGTGTTTTGCCGTCTGTTTCATAACGGCTGATGCGAAAAGTTGCGTTCTCCACATCGTGGATTTTGCCGAGGTTGTGATGCAGCCGCGTGACATCCATCCACAGGCCATCCGGCGTGACCATGCGCCATGACGCCAGGTTGTCCAGCGCGGTGCCCCACAGCACGGCCTTCTTGCCGCCCGCGTTCATGGCCACATTGCCGCCTATGCACGATGCATCCGCCGAGGTCGGGTCTACCGCGAACACCAGGCCGCTGTTCTCGGCTGCTTCCATCACGCGCCGCGTGACCACGCCCGCACCGCAATGAATGGTTGCATAGGGTTCGCTAAGTCCGGGCAGGACGATGTGCTCGACCGCCGAGAGAGACTCGAGTTTTTCGGTGTTGATCACCGCCGAGAATTTATCCAGCGGCACCGCACCGCCGGTGTAGCCGGTGCCGCCGCCGCGCGGGATGATGGTGAGCTTGAGCGCTATGCAGGCGCGCACCAGCGCGGCGATTTCCTCCTCGGAATCGGGATTCAGCACCACGAAGGGATATTCCACGCGCCAGTCGGTCGCGTCCGTTACGTGCGAGACCCGCGCCAGGCCGTCGAACTGGATATTGTCGCTGCGGGTGATGCGGCTCAAGACCCTCATCGCGCGTTTGCGCAGTTCCAGGGTCTGCTCGAATTCATCCGCGAATTGATCGACTGCCGAGCGTGTCAGTTGCAGCAGGCGCTTGACGATCTGGTTGTCCTGGCGGCGCGCATCTATCGCATTAAGGCGGTGGTGCAGCGCGCCGACCAGCGCCGCGCGCCGTTTCCGGTTGCCCAGCAGGTCGTCCTGCAGATACGGGTTGCGCGACACCACCCAGATATCGCCCAGCACCTCATACAGCATTTGCGCGGAACGTCCGGTGCGGCGTTCTTCGCGCAGCGTGTTGATAATGTCCCAGGCCTCGCCGCCGAGTATGCGCAACACGATCTCGCGGTCGGAAAAAGAAGTGTAGTTGTAGGGGATTTCGCGTAAACGTGCGGTCATGATGTTCTCTGGCTCTGCAAGGCGCGCATTTTACCCGATTGCAGTGCGCTACTCGACCCTCTTCAAGATGCGGATAAAATGCAGGCCATGACCCATCCATCAGGCAACCCGAAAGCAAAGGTTTTTTTCTCGCTGTGGCCGTCCGTCCCGGAGCGCGAACTTCTGGTCGCCTGGCAGAAACCGCTGCAACACTTGTGTGGGGGGCGTGCCATGAGCGGCGCAACACTGCACACCACGCTGGTATTCATCGGCGATGTGGAGCATTCCAGGCTTGAGGCGTTGAATCTTGCGGCACGGGAAGTGAGCGGACAAGCATTCGAATTGTGTTTCGATGCGGCCCGTTACTGGGGGCACAACCATATTGTGTATGCCGCGCCCGGCGAAGCACCGCAACAATTGGTGCTGCTGGCAGGCGGCCTGGAGCAATCCCTGACCCGGCACGGTTTCGGTTTCGATAAACGTGAATACCAGCCGCACGTCACATTGTTGCGCAACGCCCGCTGGACCGACTCACCCCTGCCCGGCATGCATCCGGCGTGCTGGCAGGTCAGGGAGTTTGTCCTGGTGCAATCCGCGCAGCGGGACGGTCAGGCGGATTACCGGCTGCTGGCGAGGTTTTCGCTGGGCTAGGGTAAAATCGCCGACTCCGGCCCATGCAATGCCACCCCGGGCAATGCCACAACGTTACTCCGAAGAGAAGAAAGACACATGCAAGCAGACAGCAAAATACTGACCCATTACGAACGCATCGGCGGCGCGGACAAGGTTCGCGCGCTGGTGCAGCGCTTCTATGCATTGATGGACGAGCTGCCCGAAGCCTATGGCATACGCAAGCTGCACGCGCAGGACTTGCAGGGCGCGACGGACAAGCTGTTCAAGTTCCTGTCCGGCTGGATGGGCGGGCCGCAGTTGTATGTAGAGCAATACGGCCACCCGATGTTGCGCGCGCGCCATTTGCCGTTCAGCATAGGTTCAACAGAGCGCGACCAGTGGCTGCTGTGCATGAATCAGGCGCTCGCCGAGGTGGTGGAGGACGCGGGGCTGCGCCGGGATTTGTCCGCGGCATTCGCCAAGGTGGCGGACCACATGCGCAACCGTGAGGGTTGACAGGAACCCGTACCTGAACGAACGGCTCAGTCCATCGTCAGGATGATCTTCCCCGGTACGCTTCCCGTTTCGATCAGGCGATGCGCCTCGGCGGCCTCCTGCAGCGGCAGCGCATGGGAAACCAGCACGCCGAGCTTGCCGGCTTCGACGAGCCGGGCGCCCTGTTCGAGTATCTTGCGCTGGCGGATGCGTTCGTCGTGCTGTTTGATCACCTGCGGGGTGAGCATCATCTCGTAGCATATGGCCAGATTGCGCAGCCGCGCCAGTTGCGTGTCCGCCAGAGACAGCGGAGTGGAGAGTATGGTGACGATCTTGCCGCCGATGCGCGCCGCATTGAATGAGCGCAAAAAAGTGTCCCTGCCCACCGTGTCGAGCACCACGTCCACGCCCTTGCCCCCGGTCCAGTCCATCGTATCGGCAACGAAATCTTTTTCCCTGTAGCGGATGATCTTTTCCGCTTCAAGGCCCTGTGCCAGGCCTTCCTTTTTGTCGTCGCTGACCGTAACGGCGACGCGCGCGCCGAGATGCCTGGCCAGCTGCAATGCGATATGACCCACGCCGCCGGTGCCGCCATGGATCAAAATGGTCTGCCCGGCTTGCAGGTTGGCGCGATCGACCAGCGCCTCCCAGGCGGTGATCAGCACCAGCGGCAAGCCCGCAGCATCCTGCAGGCTGATATTGGCGGGTGGCGCGGCACAATATTCTTCATGCAGCGTGGTGTATTCGGCATAACAGCCGGGCTCGCCGCCCTGGTTTCCGCCCAGCCCGCCGTTGTTGAAAAACACCTGGTCGCCGACCTTGAAGCGCGTTACATTGCCGCCGGCCTTCTCCACGATGCCTGCCCCATCGCAACCGAGTATCGCGGGCAATTTGTCGGGGTGATAGACCGGCTTGGCGCGCAGCTTGGCATCCAGCGGATTGATTGCTGCAGCCGACAGCTTGACGCGCAGATGATGGGGTGTGGGCAGATCGGGTTTTTCGACATCGTACTGGGCCAGTACCTCGGGGCCGCCGGCGCTGGTCATCAGGATCGCTTTCATCTGTAAATCTCCGGGCTGTTCATTTTTTGTCTGCGCAGGAATGTGAAATTATTGATACTTCCATAATTCATGACACCCTTGCCGTCATTGCGAACGAAGTGCAGAGGCTCAAAGTGCCGTCATTGCGAACGAAGTGAAGCAATCCAGCAAGACAAAGATGCATTTTGATTAGCCATCTGGATTGCCACGTCGGCTTCGCCTTCTCGCAATGACGGGGTGTCCTGGGTTGCCACGCCGGTTTCGCCTCTGCCGCGCTTTGCTCGCAGCTGAAGTCTTGTTGCAATGACGAGGTATTCCGGATTCCCGCTCGTCCGAAGGACAGTTTATCCCGAGTCCATCGAAGGACGGAAACGACGTGCCGGTTTTTACTTTCTCCCTGCCGCATTCCGATAGATGCGTCACTGTCATCAAATATGGAAACCTCGATAGTATTGTGTCCGGCGACTGCGAACGCTCTATCAGTTACTGTGTTTGGTGAAGCAGCCGCCTGCGACCCTTGGTGAAACTACTAGCCATTCGACTAGGCCGCCGCTGGGCGGCAACCAAGTCGCTGGTTATCCCGCACCGGAGGGCTGCGCCCCACGTACCCGCAAGGGGCAGGCCGGTGGGTCCCCCGCTGACTTGCGGCGACCCATCCGCTCTGTCGGAGCCGCTATGTTAAACTCGCACCAAAAATTAAGCGAGGTTTAGTCATGTCTGGAAACACACTCGGCACTTTGTTCACGGTGACATCGTTCGGCGAATCGCACGGCCCCGCGCTCGGCTGCGTGGTGGACGGCTGCCCGCCGGGATTGGCGCTGTCCGAAGCCGACATCCAGCATGACCTGGACCGGCGCAAGCCCGGCACCTCGCGCCACGTCACGCAGCGGCGCGAATCGGACACGGTGGAGATACTCTCCGGCGTGTTTGAGGGCAGGACCACGGGCACGCCGATCGCGCTGCTGATCCGTAACGAAGACCAGCGCAGCAAGGATTACGGCAACATCGCCAGCACCTTCCGTCCCGGTCATGCCGACTACACCTACACGCAGAAATACGGCTTCCGCGACCATCGCGGCGGCGGGCGCTCCTCGGCGCGCGAGACCGCGGTGCGCGTCGCGGCCGGCGCGATTGCGAAGAAGTGGCTGCACGAAAAATACGGAGTGGTGGTGCGCGGCTATATCACGCAGATCGGCGAGATCGAGATCCCGTCCAAGAGTTGTGACGGGGTAAACGACAACCCGTTCTTCGCGCCGGATGCCAGCGTGGTGCCGGCACTGGAAGATTACATGGACGCGCTGCGCAAGTCCGGCGACTCGATAGGTGCGAAACTCACCGTGGTCGCGGAGAACGTGCCGGTGGGTCTGGGCGAGCCGGTGTATGACCGCCTCGACGCCGAGATCGCCTACGCGCTGATGAGCATCAACGCGGTGAAGGGCGTGGAGATCGGCGCGGGTTTCGCATCGGTTACACAAAAGGGCAGCGAACACGGCGACGAGATGACGCCTCAAGGATTTTTATCGAACCACGCCGGCGGTATCCTCGGCGGCATCTCCACCGGGCAGCACATCGTCGCGCACCTCGCGGTCAAGCCCACCTCCAGCATCCGCCTGCCGCGCCGCACGATAGACCTGCAGGGCAACGCGACGATAGTGGAGACCCACGGCCGCCACGACCCCTGCGTAGGCATACGCGCGACGCCGATCGCCGAGGCGATGCTGGCGCTGGTGCTGATGGATCATGCGCTGAGGAATAGGGCGCAGAATGCGGATGTGGTTTGTACGACGCCTAAATTACGTTAATCTTGTTTCTATGACGACTGATCTCACGCGAGACCACTGGCTTGAAACCTATAAATCTCTCATCATGCTTTCAATCGAGGGGTTTAAGTTTTCCGCGCTGGCGAATGGAGGTTCTGCCGTCGCTTTGCTTGCTTATCTTGGGAATATCGCTGGCAAGACCACAGAACCTGACATGCGCTGCCCCATGCTAGCTTTCTTAGTAGGCTTGGCAATCTGCGGATTTTCAATGCTCTTTGCCTATTTGACGCAACTAAAACTGCTCAATGAAATCGGACGTACAGAGAAATTCGTCTTTAAACACAATTGTCTCCTTTGGGGTGCGATTATTCTTTTTGCATGTAGTCTCATAGCTTTTGGTATTGGGTCATGGCAAGCTGTTATCCGTTTCCGCTAGCTTATGCCTAATGATTGCGGTCAAGTGGGTTGGCCAACAGCCGACTTCGTTACCTACAGGCCAGCTCCTTACTAAATGTTAGGCGCCACGCCGCTAATCGTCAGCGATAGGATTGAAAATGGACAGACAAACGAAGTATCTTTTGGTCGGTGCAACGCTAGCTGTTTGCATATTGCTTGGAGGGTATGTAGCATCCATTTACGAAAATTCACAGCTATCGTCGTTGGTCGAAAAGTGTAGAGCGCAAGCGGCACAAGCACCAAACGGCAAAGGCTTGGTCTGCGAACCCAACGTACTTTTCAAGTTGGTGGGAGAAAATGACATAGGAATTCAAAAGCAAATCGTTGAGTCTCTATCAACATCCGAGCGCACTTTCGATAACGCCAAATACATTGCGCTGATTGTCTTCATTCTATTCTGCTTGCCGTACGGATGGTATTTTTTGCTCCGTAGGATCCGAGAACTTAGAGATGCAGTTGCCGGAAGATAGCGATACCCACCGTTATTGTTCGCCCCATTTTGTTGGGTATCACTACGCTCCACCCAACCTGCGAACTAAAAGCAAAAACCGCCGGGGGTAGCCCGGCAGCTAGTCACTTTTTCTTGCTTCGCCAAAGAAAAAGTAACCAAAAAGAAGGCGACCCCGGTTTGCCGCTGCTGCGCGGTCCCCTGCGTTGCTCGACTGGTCAGGCGGCTGCGGAACTCGCGCTACGCGCTCAGACAGTCCTCGCCGACTACCCCTGACCCGCCTGCGCTACTCGGCGGCGCACAGGGGAGAAGACAAAGCGGTTTTGTGTGCGCTGCGCGCACGACTCTTTTTGTAATTGTTAATGTCGGGCAACGCCCGACATCGTGGGCAAAGCCCACCCGTTTTTTTCGGTTTTGCTTTTCCATCCCCTGAGCGCCGCCTCGATCAGGCGCGAACGGGCGGTGGGGTTGGGCGAGCACTGTTTGAGCACGTGGCCGCGTAGCGGATCGTGCGAGTTGCGCAGCCCCGCTCGTTGGTGTCTGATCGAGGGAACCCCCGAAGGGGGCGGCAAACCGGGGTGGCCTTTTCTTGGGTTACTTTCTTTTGGCCACTCAAAAGAAAGTAACTAGCTGCCGGGCTACCCCCGGCGAAGTTGGTTTTGTTTTTGATGTTGGGCTTTGTGTTCAACCCAATCCACGAACTACAAGGAGAACCGTACATGCAAAAGATCATCGAGATTCTAGGCAAAAAAGTTCTGGTGGAATGGACTTCATCCGCCGATAAAAAGCTGCAGGAATTGGACCAGCCGTTGGCGGTCGAGATGGAGCTGTATTTCAGCTGCCTGATCCGTAAAGCGGTGCGCTTCGGCGGGGATGCGCAGGCGGCAAACTTTGCTTTTGCGGCCCCGCGATTGAAGATCGGGTTCAGGCCGGTGATGACAAAGGCATGCAACGTGAAGGATTTCGAGGTCGAGCCGCCCGTGGAAGATTTTCCTATCGTCAGGCCGGAGGCCTTCGTGCCGAAACGGCTCAAGATAGATTTCAAACGGGGTAAGTGGATAGGCGAGTTCTTCCTGCAAAGGAATCAACCCGCCTAACGCTGCGCTCCGCCCAAGCTGCAAACTAACCTATCCTTGCGGTTTTTTTACCCCGTTTGCCTATATGCGCTTCGCCGCGCTGCCTGGCCAGCTCGACCTGATTCTGCCGCTCCAGCGCGGCGGCGCGTTTCTCGGGGGTGAGGGTATCAAAACAATGCGGGCAGGAAACGCCCGCCTGATATTTTGGCGAGGCTTTTTCCTCAGCGGTGATCGGGCGCGAGCAGCCGTAGCATAGTTCGTAA
>DAICZN010000021.1 GCA_027311105.1 Gallionella sp. | reverse complement strand
AGCTAGTCACTTTTTCTTGCTTCGCCAAAGAAAAAGTAACCAAAAAGAAGGCGACCCCGGTTTGCCGCCCTTCGGGTACCCTCGATCAGCCGCAAACAAGCGGGGCTGCGCAACTCGCACGATCCGCTACGCGGCCACGTGCTCAAACATAACCAGCGACTTGGCTGACGTTGTTTGTCAGCTTAGTCGAATGGCTAGTTGTTTCACCAGTGCTCGCCCAACCCCACCGCTCGTTTACGTCTGATCGAGGCGGCGCTCAGGGGATGAAAAGCAGAAACCCAAAATTTTAAAATCGTATGGTGGGCACGATGTGCCCACCATCTATCGAATTGAAGCGTTGGCACAAAATCGTGCCCACCCTACTCGGCTAATCTCTGAAAGAAATATGCTTGCTGGCTTTTTGTTCTAGCGCGACTTCATCGGATTTGAATACACTGCCTGTGTGTGGCTGAGTAACGTCGGGCATGGTTAATTCTCTGCCACAGTAACGACACACCAACGCTTCAGATTTAATAATCTCTGCGCAATGTGGACATTTTTTATACTCGCCTGACGACAACGCTTCATCTTCCAATTTTCTCTCATTTCGTGGCAATACTAGCGCGATGACAACGCCAAGTGGCCCGAACAAAACCGCCCAAAAGAACGCCCAGCCTTCGCTGTTGCCACGGTTTGCTGCAACCCTTGTCGCAATAACAATACTCAGAATCCATATTACGAGCCAGATAAACATAATTTCTCCATTTTGTCTTTTCAAGACTGCTGGCGCAATGTGCTAGGCTTATTGCACCGGCAGGCTGAATTTTTACAGACTATGTATTACCACAGTGCCGCAGGACTTCGGCCTGTAACTCACTAAAACCCTCGAGTGGTTTACCATCGCGACTCAAAATGATTCTGCGATATATGAAACGGGAGCCGAGAATATCTTGCATTCGGAGTGCTAACCAGTTGGCGAGCTCTCCGCGCGAGCTTGTGCGGCCGGGACTATCCTCAAAAAATGCATGCACCAGAAGGACGGACTTGTTTTCATTTTCTTCAAGAAACGGCCAGACTTTGAGGACGTTCGTTGATGGATGCTTTTGCATCGATTCAACCTCAAGCAGCAATAAAGTCTGGTCGCCGAGGGTGGCTTCCCCATCAGTACGCCCCCACTTCTCGAAGTGAGAGCGGTCTTCGGTGAACTGAATTTTGAGATGCTCAGTCAACACCTCGCAAACTAAAGACTCAGGATCGCGTACCACGATTATGATGTCCAGCATGAAGCTGGTACGAATAAATGACTCCATTTTTTATTCGGGCCGGTGAATAACATACGAGTCAAACGCGTGTGTATAACTTTCATTTCTTCGCCCCCATCGCCAGCGCGCGCAACCTGCCTTGTTCCAGTTCTGCAGCATCCGGTGTTATCAGCCAGCCCTGCAGGTTATCCATCACCAGGTCGGTCAGCGCGTGCATCCAGTCGTTGCGTTCGTTGAGGCAGGGGATGTAGCGGTATTCGCCCCCGCCTGCGTGCAGGAAATCTTCCTTGCCTTCCATCGCAATCTCTTCCAGTGTTTCCAGGCAGTCGGCGACGAAGCCGGGGCAGACCACGTCGACGCGTTTGGTCTTTTGCTTGCCAAGTTCCTTGAGCGTCGCGGTGGTGTAGGGCTTGAGCCACTCGGCCCTGCCGAAGCGCGACTGGAAGCTGACCAGGTATTGCCCGGCTTGCAGTCCCAGTTCCCGCGCCAGCAGGCGCCCGGTCTTGTGGCATTCGCAGTGGTAGGGGTCGCCCTTGTCCAGCGAGAATTGCGGCAGGCCGTGGAAGCTCATCACCAGCTTTTCCGGGCGGCCGTTCTTCATCCAGTATTCGCTGATGTTGTTCGCCAGCGCCTTGATATAGCCGGGATGATCGTGGAAATTCTTGATGGTGCGCAGCGCCGGCATGTTGCGCATTTGCAGCAATTCACGCAGCACGCCGTCGACGGCCGTGCCGCTGCTGCTGGCGGCATACTGCGGATACATGGGCACGACCAGGATGCGCTGGCAGTTCTGTTCCCTGAGTTTGCCCAGCACACTGGCGATCGAGGGGCTGCCGTAGCGCATCGCATAGTCCACCACAAAAGGCGACCTGGTGCGCTGGCCCAGATAACCTTGCAGCAACGCAGTCTGCTTTGCGGTATGCACGCGCAATGGCGAACCCTCCGGCGACCACACCGTGGCGTATTTTGCGGCGGATTTTTTCGGGCGGGTGTTGAGGATGATGCCGTTCAGGATCAGCCACCAGATAGCCCGGGGGATTTCAATCACGCGCGGGTCGCTGAGGAATTCCTTCAGGTAGGGACGCACGGCCTGTGCAGTGGGCGCATCGGGCGTGCCTAAATTGATCAGCAGGATGCCGGTCTTGGCAGGAGTGCCGTGCGCGAATGCGGGCTCAGTCTGGTAGCTCATGAATGTCCTCAGGAGTTGATGTTGTCAGCTTTAGTTCTGGGAAAGCGCATTGCCCAGCAGGCGCGCGGTAATGTCGACGATAGGGATCACGCGCTCGTAGTCCATGCGCTTCGGGCCGACCACGGCGAGTGTGCCCACGACTTTTCCGTTTGCGGAGTAGGGCGCGGTGACCACGCTGCATTCGTCCAGCGAGGCCAGTCCGGATTCGCTGCCGACGAAGATGTGGATGCCCTGCCCGCGGCCCCCGGCATCCAGCAGTTGCAGCAGTTCGGTTTTTTTCTCGAACAGGTTGAACAGGCCGCGCAGGCGGTTCATGTCGGTGGACAGGTCGGCCACATGCAGCAGGTTGTGCTCGCCGCTGATGACATAGTCCCCCGATTGTTTCGCTTCAGCCGCATCGCCGGCGGCCAGTGCCGCTGCCATCAGCGCGCTCATGTCCTGGTGCAGTTGCTGCAGCTCGCCGCGCAGCCGGTCGCGTATCTGCGAGAAGCTGCAGCCGATGTAGTTCTGGTTGAGGAAATTGCCCGCCTCGGTGAGTTGTGATTGGGTGTAGTCGCGCTCCAGCAACAGCACGCGGTTTTCCACCTCGCCGTCCGGCATCACGATGATCAGCAGCACGCGCTTTTCACCCAGGCGCAGGAATTCGATCTGGCGCACCGTAATCGCGCTGCGTTTCCCCGTGGCGACCACGCCGGCGAAGTGGGTCAGCTCGGAAAGTATGCTGGATGCCTGGGCGATCAGCCGAGACGGGTTGTCCGGCTGCAGCTGGTGTTCCATCTGCTGCACGCGCGCGTTGTCCAGCGGCTTGATGACCAGCATCGTGTCGATGAACAGGCGGTATGCCATGCGGGTCGGAATGCGGCCTGCGGAAGTGTGCGGGCTGCTGACCAGGCCGATTTCTTCCAGCTCGGACATCACGTTGCGGATGGTTGCCGGGCTGACTTCCAGTCCGGAATACTGTAGCAGCGCGCGCGATCCAACCGGCTGGCCTTCGCTGATATAGCGCTCCACCAGGGTCCTGAGCAGGATTTGTGCACGGTCGTTGAGCATATGGGGGTGGATTCTACCATTGGCAATGTGATGCTCAAGCGGCTTTAAACCTTTCCCGTGCAAATCCGGGCTTGAAATTGCCGGGAGGATGTTTATGCCCGGCACACGGGGAGCCGGGCGGGGCAGTTCAGGGCATAGCACAAATTTGCTGAATGGTGTGCGCGATAAGTTTATATTTGATGCTGAACTTCCCATTCACAAGCTACTCAACGTCACTTCGATTTTCGGGGAGACATGGATGCTGCGCGCAATTTCTGTATTTGGTTTGGTCATTACGGCTGCCGGGTTGCTGGTGAATCCGGCGTACGCTGAAACCCCGGTCGAAGTGCTGGCGGTTCTAAAAACGGAGGCATCGGCCACGCCGGGTTTTCAGGGGTTCTCGGCGACACACGGAGAAAGTTTCTTCAAGACCAAACATAGCCACGATTTGAGTTGTTCTTCGTGCCATACCGATAATCCCGCCGCGCAGGGCAAGCATGCCGAGACCGACAAGCTCATCAAGCCGCTTGCACCCGCCGCCAATCCGGAAAGATTCACCGACATGAAAAAAGTGGCGAAGTGGTTCAAGCGCAACTGCAATGACGTGCTGGACCGGGAATGCACTCCGCAGGAAAAGGGCGACGTGCTCGCTTACCTGCTCACCGTACCCAAAAACTAGGGGAACGCCTTGGCGCTCGATTTTACGAATTTTGCCCGCGTATTCGCTGTTGCAATGCTGTTGATGGCGGCCGCAATGTCTGTTGCATACGCCGATGACGATGATGACGACTACAAATTCAACGTCAACAATGCCACATGGAAAAGCGAATGCGGCGCCTGCCACGTCGCCTATCCGCCCGGCCTGCTTCCTGCCGAATCGTGGCGCGCTATCATGTCGGGGCTGGCCAGGCATTTCGGCAGCGATGCGAGTCTGGATGCAGCATCCGCCCATGAGATAACAGCATTTCTGGAAAAGAATGCCGATACCGGGAAACATGAATTATCGGACAAGCCGTTGCTGCGCATCACCGAAACCCGCCGGTTCAAGTCCGAGCACAGCGAAGTGGCGGCGCGCCACTGGAAAAACCCCCGGGTCAAGAGCCGCGCCAATTGCGGGGCCTGCCATACCACGGCGGACAGCGGTGATTTCAGCGAAGACAATGTAAAAATACCCAGATAAGGAGGTCACATCATGGTCCGGCGCATTTTAGTATGGGACGTACCCACGCGGGTTTTTCACTGGCTGCAGGCGCTGTCCTTCGGAGTGGCCTATCTGACCGCTTTCTCGGAGCGCATGCGCAATTATCACGCGGCGCTCGGCTACATCCTGCTGGGACTGATCGTGTTCAGGTTGCTGTGGGGTTTTGTCGGCACACGCTATGCGCGGTTTCGATCGTTCCTGTTCAACCCCAAAGAGATCTTTGCTTATTTGTTGACTATGGTCAAAGGCAGGCCCGCGCATTACCCGGGGCACAACCCGGCGGGTAGTGTGTCGGTCTGGCTGCTGTTGGCGCTGGGCCTGTTCATCGGCGTGACAGGCGTGCTGGCACTGCAGGATGACGCAAGCGATCTGGTCGTCGAACTGCACGGCCTCGCAACCAACGTCATGCTGGGCGTGATAGCGCTGCACCTGGTTGGCGTGCTGACGAGCAGCCTCCTGCACCGTGAAAATCTGGTGCGTTCGATGTTTAGCGGATTGAAGCCAGCCGAGTCGGA
>DAICZN010000017.1 GCA_027311105.1 Gallionella sp. | reverse complement strand
GGGCACGTATTTATCTGGGTGTGCATTTCCCGCTGGATTTCCTGGGCGCCGCGCTGGTGGCACTGGGCAGCGTCTGGCTGGTCTCCCGGGTAGAACGCAGGCTGGTTGCGGTGCTGATGAATTTGTTGCTGCCTGCTTATCTGAAGATATTTTCCGCTTTGATCCGCAAGGGATGGGCGAGAAAATAAGCAGGTTTGCCGGTGGCGGATTTGATGATGCACATTGCGGAGTGATGATATTTGCATCCTGCCGTGATCCAAATTGAACGGAAGCATTTGCCCCGGTCAGAACACCCTGAGTTTGAACTGCAGGGAAAGCGCCCCATACAACCTGTTCTGGTAACTGGGCACAATCAGCAGGTTCACCCCGAGATTCCTGTATTCGATACTGGCCGTGGGGATGACGGCGGGAAACCAGCCGCCATTTAACATTTTGGGATAGCCGTCGATGGCGCCAAAAACCGCCCCGAAACGAACCGGCCCCAATCCCACCGGCTGCCAGTACCAGCCCGCATAGTGCGATGTTTGTCTGTCGCTGTTATCAAACAAGCCCAGCGTGATTGAGCTTACAGTCGAATAGCGGTATTCCCCGCCCAGCCCGAAATCCCTGTTGTTAAGGCCCTTTTCGCGCTGAAAGTGGTAAGAATAAAACCCCGGGTTCAGCCAGAGTTCACTGATCGGCTTGTTCTCGATGATTGAAAAGATTTCCGCGCCGGATGCGGGGGAAAAGGAAGTCATGACTATGCAAATGCCGGTAGCCAACAAGCGGTAAAATTTCATTTATGTATTTTTGCGAAGTTGTGAATGGTAGACAGCCCGGACGGAAACAGCCGACCCGGGAGCGATACTTCCTGCATGTTCCGAATTCGGGCCGGGCTCTGCGCCATGCTGGCCGGAGGCGGGTTCAGCCGTAAACAAGAAAGTACAGCACCAGCAGAAGTGCTCCGGCCAGGAATATAACCACAAATTTCATTTTTTGCTCAGACCTTTTTTTGTACTGGGCAAAAAGGTCTTCATCGGAATTGTCGGCCAAGATAAATCTCCGTTGGTCAGGTTTTGGTTTCGATACTGTTGCGCCCGGCTTGAGCGAAACAATCGCGTCGCGTACACCGCGGCCAATTAAATCAGTCCGGGTACGCGCCATTCTACGTTGTCCCTGCCATTTAAGCATGCCGGCGCGGAAAGGAAGACGGCATCAGCGCCGGCAAAATCCGCGCTGTGTCGAGCAACACCGGTATTGCCTTGCGCTGCGGTATAATCCCGCGGGTACTTCAAAGTGCACATTTGAAAGAAATCATGGACGAGCAACTGCGCGAGGCTGCGCTGCAGTATCACCGCCAATCCCCGGCGGGCAAGATTACCGTTACCCCGAGCAAGCCGATGATCACCCAGCGCGATCTCGCCCTGGCGTATACGCCGGGAGTGGCGGCGGCTTGCGAAGCCATCGTGGCAAATCCGGCGGAAGCGCGCAACTTGACCGCGCGCGGCAATCTGGTGGCTGTGGTCACCAACGGCACGGCGGTGCTGGGCCTGGGCGCGATCGGCCCGCTGGCCGCCAAGCCGGTGATGGAAGGCAAGGCGGTGCTGTTCAAGAAATTTGCCGGCATCGATGTGTTCGACCTGGAGATAAACGAGCGCGATCCCGACAAACTGGTGGACATTATCGCCGCGCTGGAACCGACTTTCGGCGGTATCAACCTGGAAGATATCAAGGCGCCTGAATGTTTTTATATCGAGCGCAAGCTGCGCGAGCGCATGAAGATCCCTGTGTTCCACGATGACCAGCACGGCACGGCGATCATCGTCGGCGCGGCTTTGCTGAACGGACTGAAGGTGGTCGGCAAGGACATCGCAAAAATTAAACTGGTGGTGTCCGGCGCCGGCGCCGCTGCGCTGGCCTGCCTGGATATGCTGGTCAGCCTCGGTGTGCGCATGGAGAACATCATCGTCACCGACATCAAGGGCGTGGTCTACACGGGGCGCACCGAAGAGATGGATGACAACAAGGCGCGCTATGCGGTGCAGACATCGGCGCGCAGCCTGGCCGAAGTGCTCGGCGGGGCAGACGTGTTCCTCGGCTTGTCCGCGGGCGGAGTCTTGAAACCGGAAATGATCAGGCAAATGGGCGACAGGCCGTTGATCTTTGCGCTGGCCAATCCCACGCCGGAGATACTGCCGGATATCGCAAAAGCGGCGCGCCCCGACGCGATCCTGGCGACCGGGCGCTCCGATTATCCGAATCAGGTCAACAATGCGCTGTGCTTCCCTTATATTTTCAGGGGCGCGCTGGATGTCGGCGCTTCCACGATCAATGAAGCGATGAAGCACGCCGCCGTGCATGCGATCGCGGAGCTGGCCCAGGCCGAACAGTCGGATGCGATGGAGGAAGTCTATGGCGAGGAAAATCTGACTTTTGGCGCGGATCACCTGATCCCGAAACCGTTCGACACGCGCCTGATCACGCGTATCGCGCCCGCCGTGGCGCAGGCCGCGATGGACAGCGGCGTGGCGGAGCGGCCGATTGCCGATATGGCGGCCTATCGCGAGCAACTCGACACCTTTGTATACCACTCCAACATGCTGATGAAGCCGGTGTTCGAGGCCGCCAAGCGTGCCCCGCAGCGCCTGGTGTACGCCGAGGGAGAGGAGTTCCGCGTGCTGCACGCCGTGCAGACCGTGGTGGACGAGGGCATCGCCTATCCGATCCTGGTGGGCCGTCCCGAGGTGATAGCGCAGCGCATCGCGAAGCTCGGTTTGCGCATCCGCGCCGGGGAGGATTTCGAACTGGTCAATCCCGAGAGCGACTCGCGCTACCGCGAATACTGGAGCGAGTATCACCGCCTGATGCAGCGCCACGGGGTCACGCCGGATTTGGCAAAACGCGAACTGCGCAGGCGCAATACCCTGATCGCGGCGATGCTGGTGCACAAGGGCGCGGCGGATGCGATGCTGTGCGGGACGGTGTCGCAACCGCTCAGGCATCTGCGTTATATCGACGAGGTGATCGGGCACGGTCCCGGCATGAACGTTTATGCGGCAATGAATATCCTGATGCTGCCCAGGCACACGCTGTTCATTTGCGACACCCACGTCAACCTTGACCCGACTGCCGAGCAGATCGCCGAGATGACCATGCTGGCTGCCGAGGAAGTCCGCCGTTTCGGCTTGTCGCCGAAAGTCGCGTTGTTGTCGCATTCCAATTTCGGCAGCCATTCTGACGCCTCGGCGCGCAAGATGGGCCGCGCGCGCGAGTTGCTTGAACAGCTTGCACCGGGGCTGGAAGTGGAAGGCGAGATGCACGGCGATGCCGCGCTGTCGGAAACCCTGCGTACGGAGACGTTTCCTTTCGCGCGGTTTAAGGGCGCCGCGAACCTGCTCATCATGCCCAATCTGGACGCGGCCAATATTGCCTATAATCTGCTGAAGATGGCGGCCGGAGACGGCGTCACGATAGGCTCGATTTTGTTGGGGGCGAACAAGTCGGTGCATATCCTGACTTCTACAGCGACGGTGCGGCGTATCGTGAACATGAGCGCGCTGGCGGTGGCCGGCGTGAAAAAACACTAGGGGGAGAGCATGCCAATGAACAAACAGGAAGCCGCGATGCTGCGCGAAGAGATAGAGATGCTGATGCAGGAGCGCACCAGGTTGCTCAAGGTGGTGGGCGCGGCGGCGGTGCTGGTTGCGAATACCGACCCGGAATCCTTGCGCGACGAGACGATGGATGCCGCCGAGATGCTTTCGGAAACGCTGAATGCCCTGCCCGAAGAGACGCTCAAGGACGCGCTGGAGGCGGTGCAGGCCGAAGCCGGGTAAAACACCGATGGAAAATCAGCTGGGTTTGATACTTACCGGTGGTGGGGCGCGGGCCGCCTATCAGGTCGGCGTCCTCAAGGCCATCGCTGACTCGATGCCGCGCGGCGCGCGCAGCCCTTTTCCCATCATTTGCGGCACTTCGGCCGGTGCGCTGAATGCGGCCGCGCTCGCGGCGAATGCGCAAAATTTCCGCAAGGCCACCCAGTATCTGGCCAATACATGGAAGGGCTTTCATGCCGGCCATATATACCGCACCGACACTATCGGCGTGCTGAAAAACTCCATGTTATGGCTTGCCGGCATGGTGTTCAGCGCATTCGGCATCAACCGGCTTAACCGTGTTTCGCTGCTCGACAATTCGCCGCTGGTTGAATTCCTCGAGAACATGGTGCCCTACGAAAACATACAAAAGAATATCGATGCGGGCTTGCTGCGCGCCCTGAGCATCACCGCATCCGGCTACGGTTCCGGGCAATCGGTGACTTTTTATCAGGGCGTCAAGCAGCTGGTGCCGTGGCGGCGCACCGGGCGGGTGGGTACGCCGGCACAGATCGAGATCAAGCACCTGCTGGCTTCGGCCGCGCTGCCGTTCATTTTTCCGGCGAAGCTGATCAATCGTGAATATTTCGGCGACGGCTCGATGCGCCAGATCGCGCCGCTCAGCCCCGCGCTGCATCTGGGAGCGACGCGGGTGCTGGTGATCGGCGTGACGCTCAACGGCTACGCTGAGCAGCCCGGGCGCAGCAATATAGGCGACTACCCCACCCTGGCCAGGATCGCGGGGCATGCCCTCAACAGTATTTTTCTCGACAGCATGGAGGTCGACCTGGAGAGGGTTAAAAAGATCAATGACCTGGTTGCGATCATGCCGGAAGAAATGCGCGAGCGCGCCAATCTCAGGCATGTCGATGTGCTGGTTGTTTCGCCCAGTCAGCCGCTGGAAAAGGTCGCCGAGCGTTATGCCTCGGAAATGCCCTGGACGATCCGGTTGCTGCTGCGCCTGGTCGGTGCAAGACAGAGCGGCGGGATATTGCTGAGTTATCTGCTTTCCGAAAGCAAATATACCCGCGCACTGATCGATCTGGGCTATCAGGACATGTTGAACAGGCGCGACGAAATCCTGCGTTTTCTCGAAGTCCCGGTGCGGGCCGGCGCAGAGATGCCTGAATGAAAGCCGGTTCATCCAGCGAGCGAACCTGGCGGGTGCTGAATCTGTTGGCGGACGGTGAATTTCATTCCGGTGAAGTGCTGGCCGCCCAGCTGGGCGTGACCCGTGCCAGTGTGTTCAATGCATTGACCGGCACCGCCGACCTTGGCGTTGATGTGCAGCGAATTCGCGGCCGCGGCTATCGGCTTGCGCATCCCTGGCAAAGATTGGAGCGCGGGGAAATTTTGCGCTGGCTGGGCGCGGATGCCGAACATTTCGATATTGAGATATTGCCGCAAGTCACTTCCACCAACACCCTGTTGTTGCAGCGCGCCGCGTCCCGCGTTGCCAGCGGTGGGACACCCAATGGCAAAGTGCTGGCGGCGGAGTTGCAAACCGCGGGGCGGGGCAGGATGGGCCGCACCTGGCATTCGAGCCTGGGCGGCTCGCTGACCTTTTCTCTGCTGTGGCGGTTTGATTGCGGGTTGAATGCCTTGACGGGATTGAGCCTGGCGGCAGGAGTCGCGATAGTGAGGGCATTGAACAAATTGGGTGCCGCGGGAGTCCGGCTGAAGTGGCCCAATGATATTTTGACCGCGCAGGGAAAATTGGGCGGGGTGCTGATCGAGGCGCAGGGCGATATGCTCGGCCCCAGCACGGTGGTGATCGGCATCGGCCTGAATTGCAGCTTGCCGGCCAGCCTGGCGCCACAGATCGGCCAGCCGGCATGCGCGCTTGATGAAGTGTGCGCGGTGATGCCCGCACGCAACCGGTTGCTGGCCGTGTTGTTGCGGGAGCTGGGACTGGTGCTGCAGGGGTTTGGGCAAAGCGGTTTCCCGGCTTTGCGCGCCGAATGGGAACAATGCAACATGCACCAGCACAAGGCGGTGCAATTGCACCTGCCGGATGGTTCATTGGTCAGCGGAATAGTCCGCGGAGTCAGCGACAGCGGCGAGTTGTGCCTGGAAACCGCGCAGGGACTGAGGCATATTAATTCAGGGGAATTACAGGTGCAGCGATGCGACTTCTGATCGATGCCGGCAATACGCTCATCAAGTGGGCCCTGGTGAATGACGGCGACTGGGTGGGCAAAGGCGCGCTGCCGGTCGGCCGCGCAGATGAATTGCCGCGCATTTTTGCCGGATGGCTGGACAAGGCCGGGGCCGCGCCGCGCGATATACGGCAAGTCTGGGTGAGCAATGTTGCCGGCGAAGAGGTCGCGCGGCGCATTCGGGAGATCAAGGCCGGCCAGCCGGACTTGCCCCATTTCATCGTCGCTCGGGAGCGGCAGTGTGGTGTGCACAACAACTACTCCGATACCGGCCAGCTTGGCAGCGACAGGTGGGCGGCATTGATCGCGGCATGGAATCTGGCGCAGCGGAACTGCCTGGTGGTGGATTGCGGCACAGCAATCACGGTTGATACTTTGTCCGGGCAGGGGGAGTTTCTCGGCGGACTGATTTTGCCCGGCCCGGATTTGATGCAACGCAGCCTGGTCGGCGCGACAAATCAATTGAGAAAGGAACAGGGCAAGTACGCCTCATTCCCCTTGAGCACCGCGGATGCGCTTTTCAGCGGGGCGATTCAGGCCTGTTGCGGCGCGATTGAACGGCAATATGCATTGCTTGGCGATGATAGTGCGCCGGTGGTTCTGGGCGGCGGAGCGGCGGGGGTGTTGCGGAAAAATATCAAGCTGCCGCTGAGGGTGGTGGACAATCTTGTCCTGCAGGGACTGTTGCTGATCGCCGGTGAGGCGGATAACAAATGAGAAAGCTGTTCTGGATATTGCTGCTGGGCAATGTGGTCCTGTTTGCTGCAATGCAGCGCGGATGGATGGGGTGGGGGGATCAGGAGCCGCAGGCGCAACCCGCGCTGAACCGGGAAAAGATCCGCTTGCTGGAGTCTACGCAAAACGTTCCGGCAAAGAGTCCGCCCGTGCCCGCCCAACTTAATATGCCGGCATCGGCACCTGTCCAGGTCAAGGCAGCGCATGCACCCGCCCCTGCACTTTCTCCCGGCCAGGCGGGGGCATTGAGCAAACCTGTCCAACCCCGCAATGCGCAGGCCTGTATGGAGTGGGGCGAGTTTTCGGGTCCGGATCTGGCACGTGCCGCCGCCGCACTCTCGGGCATGCAACCTGGCGCCAAATTAAGCAGGCGCCAGGTTGAACGGGACATTGGTTACTGGGTATATATTTCCCCGCTCAAAAGCAGGGCTTCGGCCAACAGGAAAGTCGCTGAACTCAAGGCGCTGGGCGTCAGTGAATATTTTATAGTCCAGGCCGCGGGACCCTGGCACAACGCCATTTCCCTGGGTGTGTTCAAAACACGGGATGCCGCGCAAAACTATCTCAATTACCTGCGCACCAGGGGTGTTCGCACCGCGAAAGTTGGCGCACGCGTCAGCAAGGTTAAAGAGACCATATTCAAATTGGATATGGCGGATGCCGTGGCAGCGGCAAAATTGACCGCCATGCAAAAAGATTTTCCCGGCAGCGAGCTGAAGGAAGTTCCCTGCGCATTGACAAGATAGGCCTAAATCTGGAGAATGCCGCGCTCTTCGCGGTGATATAGCTCAGGTGGTTAGAGCGCAGCACTCATAACGCTGAGGTCGGTGGTTCAAATCCACCTATCACCACCAAACAATTCGCTCCAATGTGGTTACATTGCGATCCAGAGTGCCGTGCCAGGAAAATTCCACATAAAAACCTTCGGTTGCCAAATGAACGAGTATGACTCGGAGAAAATGGCGGACTTGCTGCGCGCCTGGGGAGGGATGGAACAGACCGGCGATCCGGCGGAAGCCGATGTCATCCTGTTCAACACCTGCTCAATTCGCGAGAAAGCCGAAGAAAAAGTTTTTTCCGACCTGGGGCGGGTGCGCCCCCTGAAACTGGCCAACCCGGATCTGCTGATCGCCGTGGGCGGTTGCGTGGCCAGCCAGGAAGGCGCGGCAATCCTGAAGCGCGCGCCCTATGTCGATGTGGTGTTCGGCCCGCAGACGCTGCACCGGTTGCCGCAGTTGCTGGAGGCGCGCCGCGCCACCGGACGCGCGCAAGTGGATATCAGTTTTCCCGAAATCGAAAAGTTCGATCACCTGCCCGCGCCCACCACAGTCTCCAGTTCTGCCTACGTGTCCATCATGGAAGGCTGCAGCAAATACTGCACGTTCTGCGTCGTGCCCTACACGCGCGGCGAAGAAGTTTCGCGGCCCCACGCT
Source organism: Gallionella sp. (assembly GCA_027311105.1). Classification (GTDB taxonomy): domain Bacteria; phylum Pseudomonadota; class Gammaproteobacteria; order Burkholderiales; family Gallionellaceae; genus Gallionella. Next base: position 7,822 of record DAICZN010000017.1, on the reverse strand, counting down.
GACGTGATGCGTGATGTGCGGGAGCTGGTCGGGCAAGGGGTGAAAGAAGTGACCCTGCTCGGGCAGAATGTGAATGCCTATCGGGGCGTCAGCGAAGACGGCGACACGGTGGATTTCGCATTTTTATTGCAGGCCATCGCCGCACTGGACGGAATTGCGCGCATCCGCTACACCACTTCGCATCCCCGGGACATGGCGCAGCGGCTGATCGATGTGTATGCGACCACGCCCAAGCTGGTCAGCCATTTGCATCTGCCGGTGCAGTCCGGCTCGGACCGCATCCTGGCCGCGATGAAACGCGGGCACACCGTGCTGGAATACAAATCCATCATCCGCCGGGTGCGCGCGGCACGCCCCGGTATCTGCATCACCTCGGATTTCATCGTCGGTTTTCCCGGCGAGACTGAGCAGGATTTCGAGGCGACCATGAAGCTGATCGACGAGATAGGCTTCGATAACAGCTTCAGCTATTTGTACAGCCCGCGCCCCGGCACACCCGCCGCCGAACTGCGCGATGACACTCCCCACGAAGTGAAGGCCGGGCGTCTGAAACGCCTGCAGGATCTCATCGCCGAACAGGAGGATGCGGTGGCCCGCTCGATGCTGAACACGACCCAGCGCGCGCTGGTCGAGGGCATGTCAAAAAAGGACGCGTCAGAGCTGGCGGCGCGCACCGACAACAATCGTGTCGTGAATTTCAGCGGCCCCCCAGGCATGATAGGCAGGTTCGTCGAAGTGAAGATCACGCAGGTGGTGCGCCATACCTTGCGCGGCGAACTGGTTGCAGACGCGGGATGAGCAACAGGCTTTCACTGGCGGTGCAATATGCGAGCGCGGTCGCGGAGTTGCCGACCCGCGCGCAATTCCGGCGCTGGGTAAAAATCGCGCTGCAACGCGACCTGGTTGTTACTTTGCGCGTCGTCGACGAGGCAGAGGGGCGCGAGCTGAACAAGAATTATCGCGGCAAGGATTACGCCACCAACGTGCTGACTTTTTTTTACGATGGGGCCGGGTCCGGCGATTCCGGCCCGCTGTCGGGGGATGTGGTGATTTGCGCGCCGGTTGTGATGAAGGAAGCTTGCGCGCAGAAAAAGAATATATTGGCGCATTATGCGCATCTGACCATACATGCGATTTTGCACCTGCAGGGTTACCTGCATGAAAGCGATGGCGAGGCTGCAGCCATGGAAACACTGGAAACCGCACTAATGCTAAAATTGAACTACCCCGATCCTTATCAGGCAAGCCAGAACTAAAATGGACGACTCAGAGAGTAGCAAGCCCAGTTTGTTGGAGCGGCTTTCCACGCTGTTGCTGCGTGAACCGGAAGACCGCGAGCAACTGGTCACCCTTTTGCATTCGGCTTTCGAACGCAACCTGCTGGACGCCGATGCGCTGTCGATGATGGAAGGGGTAATGCAGGTTTCCGAACGGCAGGTGCGTGAAATCATGATTCCCCGCGCGCAAATGGATGTCATCGACATCAGCGAGCCGCCCGAAAAATTCATCCCGTTCGTGATCGAAACCGCGCACTCGCGCTTCCCGGTGATCGATGGCGACAAGGACAACATCATCGGCGTGCTGCTGGCGAAGGATCTGTTGCGCTACTACGCCGGGGAAGAATTCAATGTGCGCGATATGCTGCGCCCCGCCGTATTCGTTCCCGAGGCAAAACGCCTCAATGTCCTGTTGCGCGATTTTCGCAGCAACCGCAACCACATCGCGATGGTGGCGGACGAGTACGGGGGAATATCGGGGATGGTGACCATCGAGGATGTGCTCGAGCAAATAGTCGGCGATATCGAGGATGAATACGATTTTGACGACGACGAGGACAACATAATCGCGGACAGCTCCGGCCAGTATCGTGTCAAGGCCGATACCGAGATCGCCGATTTCAATGCCGTACTCGGCACGGAATTCAGCGATGAAGAGTACGACACTGTGGGGGGGCTGGTGCTGAAGGTTGCGGGACAGCTGCCCAAACGCGGAGACCGGATACAGCTGGGTGAACTGATGTTTACCGTGCTCAGGGCGGACAGTCGCAGGCTATATTCATTGCTGGTCGAACGCAAAAAAGCCCCTGCGGAAATTTTCTGACCCCGATTCCGCCCCTGCTTTCGCCGGGCCGCTCCTTCCGCAGTATAGTCAATTGCCATATTTCAAGTGGCTGAATCACCGGATTTGGTATATCTTGCGCGGCAAGAACGCGTCCTGGCATATGTACATCACTGGGGGAGACCATGTTTGATGAATTTGATCGGGAGATTTTTACCGGCGGTCAGCTGATTTTCAAATATGGCGACATGGGTGATTGCGCCTATCTTATCGAGGAAGGCGCCGTGGAAGTCCTTGTCATGAAGGATGGCATCGAACAGCGGATAAGATCGATCGGCAAGGGCGAGTTGTTCGGCGAAGTGTCCCTGATTGACTATCGGCCGCGCACTGCAACCGTAAAAGCGCTCGAAAAAACAATCCTGGTGCCCATTCCGCGCAAGATGATGGAGGGGCTGCTGGAGAAATGTGACCCGGTCCTGCGCCACTTGTTGCTGGTCATACTCGAGCGTTTCAGGCATAGAAACAATAATTCGATGTTGCCGGAAACCGGCACGATAATCCCCCCCGAGCAGTCCAAACGCCAAAGCATCGTGAAGAGCGAGGCGACACAGAAGCTTTCCCTCGCGCACGGGCTGAAACGCGCCCTGACCCACGAAGAGTTCAGGCTTTATTACCAGCCGATTTGCAATCTTGCCGACGGGCGTATCGCCGGATTCGAGGAGCTGATCCGCTGGCATCATCCGTCTGACGGCGTGATGCAGCCCAAGGATTTCCTGTGGATTGCCGAGCAGACCGGCTTGATACAGGAAATCGGCCTTTGGGCGCTCAAGCGCACCGGCAGGGACTGGGCAACACTGAGGAAATTCACCGATTACCCATCCCCGTTTATCAATGTGAATATATCGGCCTCCCAGTTAAACAACGAAATGTTTGTGCAAGATGTCGAGGCTATCATCACGGGCCAGAATCTGAATGCCGCCGAATTGAAGCTGGAATTGACAGAAACAGCCATGGTTGAGCACCCGGAGGCTGCGTTGAAGATAATGCGCAGGCTTATCAAGCTGGGTTGCGGCCTGGTACTCGATGATTACGGCGCGGGTCATTCCGGACTCAAGCATCTCCAGCAATACCCGCTCACCACGCTGAAGCTCGATGGCACGTTCGTCGAACCCATGCTGCAGTCAGCCCAGAGCCGGGAAATCGTCCGGTCATCTATCGCCCTGGCACATTCGCTGGGCATGACGGTGATTGCTGAAAGTGTCGAAACCGAGGGGTTGAGGGAAAAGCTCCTGGAAATGAAGTGCGACTTCGGCCAGGGATGGTATTTTGGCAGGCCCGCCACGTTGCAGGAATTGGCACTTCGTCATGCAAAGCCCGACAGCAGCTAGGGCTGTCCGGCCTCAGAATGTTTCTTCCGGACCCAGGTAACGCCATTGCCCCACCGGCAGATTGCCGAGTTTTACCCTGCCGATACGTATGCGTTTCAGTCCGGTTACGTTCAGCCCGACCAGTTCGCACATGCGCCGGATCTGGCGCTTTTTTCCTTCCTGCAGCACGAAACGCAACTGATCTTCATTTTGCCAGCTTACCTTGGCAGGCTTGAGATATTCCCCGTCCAGTTTAAGTCCCCGGTTGAGCAAAGCCAGCCCGCTGTCTTCCAGTTTGCCCTGTACCCGCACCAGGTATTCCTTGTCCACCTTGGATTCTTCGCCTATCAGTTGTTTCGCGATGCGCCCGTCCTGGGTGAGCACCAGCAGTCCCTGTGAATCAATATCCAGGCGGCCCGCCGGAGCAAGCCCCAGCAACTGGCTGCGGTGAAAATGCAACGGTGAGGAGTCCTCCGCCCAGCGTGTCGCGCTATCCAGCAAGGTGATCGCCGGTTTGTAATTGTGTTCGGCCTGGCCGGAAACATATCCAACCGGTTTGTTGAGCAGAATCGTCACGCGCTGCAGCTGGGTGTTTTGCGCGGGGCTGCGCAATTTTACCTGCTGGTCGGGATAGACCTTGCTGCCCAGTTCGTCGACGATTTTCCCGTCGACTTCCACCCAGCCTTTTTCAATATAGCTGTCCGCCTCGCGGCGCGAACAAAGGCCGAGTTCGGACATGCGTTTGGAGAGGCGGATTTTTTCCATGGTGTATTTTCGGGTATTTTTAGCCAGGGCGCGATTTAAGCACAAAGCGGGGCATCTGGAGAAATAGAAAAGCGGAAAATCGCATACTATTGATACTTCCATAATTCATGACACTCTTGCCGTCATTGCGAATGAAGTGTGGGTATTCAAAATACCGTCATTGCGAACGAAGTGAAGCAATCCAGCGAGTGAAAGATGCATTTTGTTTAAACCACCTGGATTGCCACGTCGGCTACGCCTCCTCGCAATGACAGGGCATTTTGGATTCCCGCTTGTCCGAAGGGCAGTTTATCCCGAGTCCATCGAAGGACGGAAACGACGTGCCGGCTTTTTTATTTCTCCTTACCGCATCCCGAAAGATGCGTCACTGTCATCAAATATGGAAACCCCAATAAAGACGCTATTCCCGGCCAGCCAGGCCTTACGCCCCCTTTTGGAAATCTTTGGTGTAACGGGTTAGCGGCTGAACAGGCCGGCAGCGTCCGGCTTTTGTTCCATGGCCTGTTCGATTTCTTTTTTGGTCAGAATGCCCTGGTGATGCCCGACCAGCTTGCCGGAAGGCGAGTAAAGAAAGCTGGTCGGCAAGCCAACCAGCCCGCCGAAATCAGCAGCAGTATCTTCATTGCCGAACACGATGGGATAGGAAATGGATAGTCTGTTGACTACATCCGTCACTTTTTGGCGGCTTCCATACATCACCGCCACCCCGAGCACCTGCAAATCCTTGTGCTGTTGTTGCAATGCCATGAGGTCGGGCATTTCCTGGAGGCAGGGCTCGCACCACGGTGCCCAGAAATTGACCAGCACCCACCGTCCTTGCAGGCCCGAAAGCGTGTAATGCGCGCCGTCCTTGTCCTTGAGCGACCAGCCGTCGGCCAGGGCAACCGACGCCGGCAGGAATATAAGAAAGAGCGCGGCGAGCAGTGTTGCCTTGTGCAAGATGCGCTTGTTGTGTGCGTGGTTCATAGGGCAGGTCAGAAGGTTTGGTGTACACCCAGCGTCAGGACATATTGTGGCACGAGTTGCAGCGAGCTGACATTCTGGTAGACAGGCAGTTGGATGAAACCATAGACTGAGGTGCCGCCGCCGAGGCGTACCGTTGCGCCCGGGGCCAGATAGGCCAGCGTGCCGCCGCTGATAGAGGCGCCGGTCAACACATCGGTGAAAACACCGGTGCCCTGGTCGCTGTTGCGGCGGATGATATTGACTTGCAGCATCGGCGAGATTCTGGCGCCGAAGCCGGCATAACGAATGCCGGTATTCAGCGAATAGGCGTCGCCCGGGCGATAGGTTCCGCCCGGCCCTTCGTCCACCAAGGGTGAAATGGCGTGCTGCACAGTGCCCTGGACGAACCATCCATATGTGCTGAACAGGCCTGAAGTGTATCCGCCCAGGATAATGTCGGTTGAGCCGGTGCCGAGTTGCAGGCCTGCGTCCAATGGAGCGCCGGCACCGGGCCCCCCGGTGAAATTGGCATTGGTGCTTCCGGTAGGCAGCTTGATACCGGCAATCAGGCCGGTGCTTCCATCCGCGGAGAGGCCGCTGTAGTGGCCGATGATGCGCACGTCGCCGATGCCGTTGTCGGAAGAGGTTGCGCCGTTGCTGCCCTGGGGCACCGTGGCCGGGGTGTCGGTGAGGGGGTTGAGCTGGCCGTTGGTGCTGTGGTTGCGGGCCAGGTAGGGAATCTGGAAGCTGACCCCCCATGCGTCGCTGTTATAGTTGAACGATGCGATGGCGATTTGTGTTTTGGTATCGGTCTCGATTTCCTGGCCGTTGGCATACAGGGTGTTTATCAGCGCGGAAGAGGGTTTGCTGTTGCCATATATCATGGTGTTCTGGTTGATGTAAGTGTAGGACAGGTCGGCAGACAAACCGGACATCGTGCTGACACCCTGGCTGCCCCAGTCCGTGGACAAGGTGCAGCCGCAAGAGGCGCAGGCAAGGGCGTTGTTCATTGCGGTGAGCGCCAGCATGGCCACTGCAGCGGCCATGAATATTGCCGGGTATTGGCGGATATAAGCGGGGGTATGTGCGACCTTCATGCCGTAGCTGTCTGCTGATTGATGACTGTGAAAATTATATAGGGTGCTGCCGTTCACCCCCTGCGGCATATTGTCGCACCCGCAATTGCCGGAGAGGTTGGGCCAAATGGCAGTGTGTGCAACGAATCGGTTATGCTGGGCGGGTTTTGCAACACATCAGGCAATGGATTCCCGTATGGACTTATTGAAAAACAAATATGGATGGGCATTGCTTGCCGGTTCGGGCTGTTTGTTCGGCTTTGCTCCGTTCGGGATTTACCCGATACCGGTACTGGCACTCGCGCTCCTGTTTGTCCTTTGGCAGCGCGCGGACACGCCCCGCGGCGCGGCACATCTGGGTTTTGCTTTTGGTCTGGGTCTGTTTGGCGCGGGCATCAGCTGGATCTATGTCGCGCTGCATGATTACGGCGACATGGCTATGCTGCTCGCTCTGCCGGCCACCATGCTGTTCTGCGCATTTCTCTCCCTGTTCACGGCATTGGCCGGTTATCTCCAGGCACGCATTCCCGCTGCGAATGCCCTGCGCATGGTGCTGGTGATGCCCGCGGTATGGGTGTCGGTCGAGTGGTTGCGCGGCATGATATTCACCGGATTCCCATGGCTGACCCTGGGCTATGCGCACAGCGACAGTCCGCTGGCAGGCTATGCGCCCATCCTGGGCGTATATGGTGTTTCGCTGGTGGCGGCGATTAGCGCGGGGCTGCTGGCGTGGCTGTACGATGCAGGAGCGGGGCGTCCATGTCCTGATGAGACTACCAGCCATTCGACTGGGCTGTCAAAAGACGATAGCCAAGTCGCTGGTTATGAGCCTGTCGAAGCGGCCCGTGACAAAAAGTATCGCGGGCATGGCCCGCTCCTGCCATTAATACTGATTGGAATTATTTGGAGCGGCGGCGCGCTGCTGCGCACGGTCGCATGGACGCAGCCGCATGGCGAGCCGTTCACGGTGGCACTGGTACAAGGCAATATAGCAGAGAGCCTGAAGTTTCACGAAGATGCGGTGGCGGGCACGCTGGAAACTTACCGGCGGCTGGTTACGCAAAGTCCGGCGCGCCTTGTCGTGCTGCCGGAGACCGCGTTGCCATTGCTGCGCCGTGACGTGCCGGAAAACTATGTGCAGCGTTTGCGCGATCACGCCAAACAAAATGGCGGCGACGTTTTGATCGGGGTGTTCGAGCGGGACAACGGAAATTATTACAACAGCGTGTTCACACTGGGAACTGATGCCGGGCAGCATTACCGCAAGCAGCATCTGGTCCCACTTGGAGAATTTATCCCGCTGCGGCCGGTACTCGGCTGGTTCATCAACGGGGTGCTGGATATCCCCATGGGTGACCTGACGAGGGGGGATCGATTGCAGGCACCGCTTGATATCATCGGACAGCATGTCGCGGTCAACATCTGTTACGAAGATGCGTTCGGCGAAGAAATCATCCGCGCCCTGCCACAGGCCACCCTGCTGGTAAATGTTACCAACGATGCATGGTATGGACATTCCCAGGCCGCCGCGCAGCACAACCAGATTTCGCAAATGCGCGCGCTGGAAACCGGCCGCATGATGTTGCGCGCCACCAACACCGGCGTGACTTC
>DAICZN010000016.1 GCA_027311105.1 Gallionella sp. | reverse complement strand
GAGTTGCTCCGGGGTGGTCTTGCTGACGCCGCGGCAGGCGTGGTCGCCAATGGCGATGTGGTGTTGCTGGATGCGGTGCAGGATTTCCAGGGCGGTTTTCGGGCTGGTCGTGCTGCCACTGGCCTTCAGGCGCATGCGCATCACCCGATACAGCACCAGCGCCAGAAAGCAGATCAGCGCGTGTGCGCGGATGCGTTCCGGCAGGCGGTGGTACACCGGCGCGATCTCCAGATCGCTCTTGAGCACGCGAAAGCCGCGCTCGATATCGGCCAGGGATTTGTAGTGCGCGAGGATCTCGGCGGCGCTGAAGTCGCTGACGTTGGTCAGCAAGACCAGCTTGCCGTCGAAGCGCTCGGCCCAGGCAATGGCCTCCTCATCGAGGTGGTAGCTGAAGCGCTCCGCCTGGTAGTCGGCCTGCACGAAGCGCGTCAACTCGGCCTCGGCCACGGCGCGCGCAAAGCGGCTGTAGGCGCCGCGATCGCTGGCCTTGCGGCCGCGCGCGCTGTGCCCTTCGTCCTGGGCATCGAGCTTGCGCACCAGGGTCTGCGCGAAGTCCTCCAGTTCCTGAATCCGGGCGCGCCGCTGGGCCGCCTGCTCGGCCGCACGTACCGGGTCGTGCGCCACCACCAACCGATGGCCGGCGAAGGTGCCTTCGGCAAGGCCGTCCTGAAAGTCCAGCGCCGTCAGCGTGCCGCCGAGCTCCCCATAGCGGCGCGCCGGCACCGCCAGAATGAACTGCAACTGCCGCTGCGTGCTTTCTGCCACCTGAGCCAGTTCGGCCACGTTGTCCAGGCTCAGCAGCCCGCGATCGGCGACCACGATCACCCGCTCCACCGCAAAGCGCTGCAGCACCGACGCCAGCATCGCCTTCAGCGTATTGGTCTCGGCCACGTTGCCTGCATGCACCGTATGCATCAACGGCAAGCCCTCGGCCGATTGCACCACGCCGAGCACGAACTGGCGGGCGATGCCGCCGGTCTCCTTGTTCAATCCATAGACGCGGACATCGCCCGGCAGCTCGCCTTCACCGTGGATGCGCACCGTGGTCAGGTCGTAGAACACCACCGAAAGCTGCTGATCGAGCATCAGTCGGATCTGCCGGGCGATGCGTGCTTCCACCGCCTCGGCGCGATCTATCAGGGCGTCCATGGTGCGCAGCAGTTGGTCGTGCGTCACCGCCTCCGGCATGCCCGGAATCGCCACCGTCTGCAGCCAGTCCAGACAGCCCAGCTTGGAGTCCGGCGCACACAGGCGGTTGAAGACCATCGCCCGCACCAGCGCCTCGGCATCGAACGCGCGGCGCGAGGAGCGCAAGGCCGCGCGCACGGCCTCGGCAAAGCCCAACTCGGTCCACAGTTCATGCAGGGCGTAGACATCGCCATACGTCCGCGCGCTCTCATACGTCACCGGGGCTGCCGTGGGCTCGGCACGTCCCAGCGCGCGGTTCAGTCCCTGGATCAACGGATCGAGGTGTTTGGGCTCCAGCTGATCAAGCCGCCCCAGGGTGGCGACGATGCGCTGACGCACCGTACCGGTGTCGGTGCGGTAGCCCTCCACCAGCTGCAGATAGCTGCGCCCGCCGGAGCGGGTGATGCGCGTGTACATGGGACAACGCTATCACGCTAAAAGCGATGCTCCTATTACATATAACTTACAACGCGTGACACAACAGCACTTTCGCGTTTCGCCCACACAACCCCTTGAGCCGCAACGATCTCAGCTCGCCAAAACACGAAAATCAGGCCGCGAACTGCGGAACTTGGGGGGCGCGGCTGCATCGATGAACCAGAGGCTGAGCCAATGCGGCGGTGCGCTCGCGCACGCTGGTGTCGTCGTCAGCCGCCAAAGCGTTGCCGGATATAGGCCAGGACATCGCTGATGTCCTGCGCCGTAAGGGAAGCGTTGCCTCCCTTTGGCGGCATCGCCATCGGCGAACCCTTGCTTTGGTAGCCATTCGTGATTCGATCGATCAGCACGCTGTCGGGGCTCTTCAGAACCCCATTTTTCGACGTAAAATCTGGCGCGCCGGGGATCCCCCCTTTGCCGTCAGTCCCATGGCAGGCGGCACAGCTTTGGCTATAAATTGCCTGGCCTTTTTTGGCATCGCCTGCCACGCCAATTTTCGGCACCACAACAGCGAACCCCATCGATGAGGCAATGAATACCAAAAAACAGGTTCTCGCATTCATTGTTCGATCTCCGCAGGCTTCAAATGAATGTAGTGGCTCCAGACTGTAAGCACACCGTTCCTATCGGCGTATTACAGATCACGACCCATTCGCGTTTCCAGCTTTTTAACGCCAATCAATTATTCTTGGCGCCCTGATCAACCCAGTTTGCAATCAGCTCGGTGTCGTGGCTCGATAAAGAGCGCGCATTCGCCCCAGGCAAAATATACTGCCTGTGCTCGTGTTCAATGACGGTGTATTCCTTGGGCATATTAATCGACGGATCCGCCTGATGCTTGATCAGACGAACAAGAGTGCTTGAGACGCTTGATCCAGGAATGATCACGCGCCCATACCTTGTTCCCTTCATGACATCGGAGTACGAAGCCACACTGAATCCGCTCTTGGCATAACCAACGCCACCTCTAGAGTGACAGACTGCGCAATTCGCTTGAAGAATTGGATTTACGTCGCTCCGGAAGCTTACTTCACCTTGACTACAAGCGGTAGTCAACATCAGCATGGACGCGACCGCAAAGTAATTTTTGCACATGACGTGTGTCCTCATTTAAGAGCGATCCGATCGCTATTCACGGATCTCGCGCCTCCGGATGAGTCCCACGTTAGTTGAAGGCTTGTTCGGGATGAACCGGATCCGTCACAAAAAACACCTGGCTCCACAAATTAAAGCTCCGCTCGACAAAGAGAGAGTTGCAGGCTGTACCAATCAAGTGCAATATTGTAAATTCAGCTTTTCTACCAAAGAAATCTCATAAAAACAGACGACTATCTGTTCCCTTCCTGCAATTTTAACCGTAGAACCCGCCTTGGGAATGAACTTGATGTTCAGGTGGCAGCCTTTTCGTCGGGCTCCCAGGGTGGCAGCAAACGAGTATTAACCCACAGCACGATAAACGGGCAGGTGAATATGATGGCAACGACCAACAAACCCCCACGACCGAATACCAATGGATAATAGGTCAGCAAACCTTTCATGGTTTTCGACAGCTCTTCACCGCCAATCACAACGTTCCAACGCATCGCCAGTACCGCGACCATCATCGCCAAACCAGAAACCGTCAGCCAGGGAACCAGGCTTTTGCCCTTTGTTCTAAATACGATCAGTGCCGTCAGAATTGTCAGCACAGCAATAGAACCACCCCATTGAATCAGCATGCTGAACCAGATTGGGCCTTGAATCAGTCGCTGCACCATGCCGATGACTTCAAGCCCCTTGTAAAACATTTCCAGCAATTCCAGCCCTTCCAGCACCAGAACCACCATCAAAAAGGCCCACATGGTTCGCGCCAAGCCTTGCATGCAAGCATCATCCACCTGCACTTTGCGGACTTTGGAATATGTTACATACAGCACAATCAGAAGCCCGACCCCTGAAATGATGGCGGACAGAAGAAAGATGACCGGCATCAAATCAGATGACCACCATTCGCGCGCCTTGACCGAGCCGAATATGAAGCCGACATAACCATGCAGACCGACCGCAGCAGGAATACCAATCATCGCGAGTATGACCGCAAGTTTATGGTCGATAGCGAGCGAACGTGGCGTTACATCATCCGAACCCAAAGTAAGCACACGGTAGAATGTACGGAGCACACCGCTTGTCGTCTTCGACAGTGCAACGATGTCAGCACGGAATGCGAACCATATTTCCAGCAGCAACAGGCAGATATAAAAGCCAGCGACATAACTGAACGCCGCCATTGCCGACGTCCAGTGCGGAGTCAACACCGCATTGAAAGCACGCTGCGGATTCCCCAAGTGGAATAATAACGGAACCGGCACGAAGAACATGAAACTAACCGCGGTCAACAACGCGAAACGTGCCACCGGCTTGAATTGTACCAGGCCGAATACGTGGTACAGACTGGATACAATGAACGCACCCGCCACCAGGCCGGTAATGTAAGGATAAATGACGATGAGTATGCCCCATGGGATATCGGTTTCGTTGGGGTAAACGTAACCGACATACGGGGCTGCGTGTGCGAGTGTGCCTATCATTTAGGATACGTCCTTATCGATTCCGACGTAGTACACATTGGGCGCGTTGCCGGTTTCCGGCTTCAGTACGGCCACACGATTATTGCGAATAAACAGGCTGATCGGGCTTTGTGGATCATTGCGGTCGCCGAAAATTCGTGCTTCGACCGGGCACACTTCGACGCACGCAGGTAGCAAGCCCTTGGTAATGCGGTGGTAGCACCAAGTACATTTGTCGGTCACCCCCAGGACATGATTGAATTCGCGCGCGCCGTAAGGACAGGCCTGCACACAGTATTCGCAGCCGATGCAATACGAGTGGTCGATCAACACGACGCCGTCTTTGGTTTTATAGGTAGCACCGGTCGGGCACACTTGAACACACGCCGGATGCGTGCAGTGATTGCACAGCTTGGGCACGAAGAAAGCCTTTTCAACCTTGGCATCTTTGTAGCGATTATCAAAACGGAACTCTTTTTCCGATCCGGAGGCAGCGATATTTTGCGGATCGCTCTGGCTGTCGATACGCGGCTTGTCTTCCCCTTCCAAATATACATAACGCTCGACCCAAGTGCGGAAATGATGTGCATCCTGCGCCACACCGTTTTCTGCCTTACACGCTTCGACGCATCGCAAACAGCCAATACAGCGCGTGGCGTCGATGCCGAATGCCCATTTGTGCTTGTTCCAATCGTAATTTGGAATCTTGGGCGGCGGCGGCGCAGTGGCCGACTCGTTGACTTGCTCTTTCGCGATCAGGCTGCCCGCGCTTACCATTGCTCCGGTACAGGCTGCGCCAATACCCAAAATACGCAAGAAATTGCGCCGCGGTAGATCGCTCGCTTCTTTTCCAACCTTGGTATCCTGATTACTCATTTGCCCCTCACGTAGTAGCTTAATCACTTGCAATTCACACTGGCGTAATAGGCTGCCAGGTTGGCAACATCCCCGGCACTAAGCGTCTTTGCCACGCTCGTCATTACGGGGTGTTTGCGGCTACCATTCTGGAATGACTTGAGCGTGCTGGATAGATAATCGGCATTTTGACCGGCAAGATTAGGCCATACCGGGTTGCCGCTAATTCCGAATGCACCGTGACACAAGGCACAACTTGCTGCTTTAATTTTACCGAGATCGACTTTGGCTTTGTCTCCTCCGGATGTCTTGCAAGCGGCTTGAGAAAAATAGGCCGCCACGTTCTGCATATCGGTGTCGCTCAAGCCCGCCGCCATACCGCTCATCATGGCGTTAGTGCGCGTTCCGGATTTGAATGCCTCAAGTGAATTGGTCAAATAACCTGCATGTTGTCCGGCCAGGTTCGGCCAGGCCGGGTTGACGCTCACACCTGCGGCACCATGACAGGCACCGCAAGCAGCCGCTACAGCCTTGCCTGCACTCGCATCGCCGCGTGGCGGCTGCAGCACGGCAGCAAAATTGATTTTGGGCGAATGCGGATTGTGGCAAGCGATGCATTTCTCAGTTCCGGCATGGGCGGCAATCATAACTTGACGCTGTACCAGTGGCCGGCCAGGCATCGCTTCGTGGCACTGGACGCATTCTTCTTTGGGAACCGGTAGCTTCCCATTTGGCATAAACGCCTGATAATTGGTTATTCCTTCTTTCAAGGCTAGCCGCTCGTCAAAATTGAGAGGAGCCGGTAACGTCGACGGATGTTGCCCTACCGGACCGTGGCAGACCTCACACTTGACGTGTTTTCCGGTACCGGGACTATTGTGAGGGCTACTCGACCATTCTGCATATTGCTTGGTGTGGCATGATTTGCAATACTCATTGCCGCGGAATCTCGGCACGTCACTGGCAATTTCTGCCACCGAGTTGCCACGGTAATTGCCATACATATAGTACGATTTATCGGTAAAGAATTTCTTTGCTGCTATAGCAGCAACCGCAAGAACCGCAACCAAGATCAACAAACGAACTAAGTGCTTAGGCATACAATATTTCCCTTTTCAATGCCCTTATTTTTCAGTTGATCACAGTCATGCTTGGGCCACTTGACTTCGATCAAGTTCATGGTGTTGAGAAGTGCGGCAGACTGACGCTGCCTGCTGCAGCGCGATCAAAGAAACAATGCGAAACCGCGGGCTGCGGAGCGGCCGCGTTTAGCCAGGCGTCGATCATCGTTGACGATGCGGTAGGTCGTCGCACGGCCAACGCCGCGGCCCTCGTAGGCTCAGGCCAGACGAATCAGGGCCAGTCGAAGGCGACGTGGAGATTGTTGAAGGCGGGATCGTCCAGACGTCCGCCGGGCATGGCGGACAATGCGAGATCGCCGGCCTGCACCGTCTGACCGGCACGAAAGCGTCCGCCCAGCGCCTGCCATTCGGCCAGCCGCTGCAGCAGCTCACCGGCGGCGTCGCGCGCGGCGGCGGGAACCCGGCGCAGGCTGAGGTCGGGACGCGCGAACTTGCGCAGGCCGCGCGTGTGCACGTGCAACCGTCCAGGCGCCTGTTCGTCGGCGTCGCAGAGCATCAGCACGTGATCGCGCACGTCGAAGTCCGGCCTGGCAAAGAACCGCGCCCGCCACGCGTCCGCGTCGAAGGCCGTCAGCAGCTGCGGATCGATCGCCGCCACACCGCCGGCCGCCATCAGCGCGCTGACCAGGCCGATGCCGTCGCGCAAGGCGTCGAGATCGGGCGCATCGGCCAGCTCGGCGCGAATCACGAAGCCCTCCGGTGCACCGGCCGCGCGCGCCGCCAGCGCGGGGTCGTCCGCGCGCAGCAGGTCGCCCAGGGCACCGGTGAGCGGATAGCCCGGCCCGCGGGCCAGATCGCGCGCGGCATGACGGGCGATCTCGGCGCCGGCCGGCAGTCCGCGCGTGCGCCAGGTGGTGCCGTCGATCGGCAGCTGGCGCGGAAACTCGCCGAACACGAACCACAGCAGCAGCGAGCGGCCCTCGCCGGCCTGCCAGTGCGGCCGCAGCCAGGCTGCGCTCATGCGCCCGCCTCACCCAGCGTCAGCTGCGGCTGGCCCAGCTCGATGCGGCCCTCGCCGGCCATGATCTTCTTGAACTCGGCGCGGCTGACCGAGACGTAGCGCTCGTTGCCGCCGATCTCGACCTGCGGGCCGGCGGTCACCGCGCGGCCCTGGTCGTCGACGCGCACCACCATCGTCGCCTTCTTGCCGCTGTGGCAGATGGTCTTGATCTCGGTCAGCTCGTCGGCCCAGGCCAGCAGGTACTGGCTGCCTTCGAACAGCTCGCCGCGAAAGTCGGTGCGCAGGCCGTAGGCCAGCACCGGGATGTGCAGGCGATCGACCACCTCGGTCAGCTGCCAGACCTGCGCCTTGCCGAGGAATTGCGCCTCGTCGACCAGCACGCAGTGCAGCGCGCCGTGCGCGGCGATGTCGGCGCGCACGGCGTCGAGCAGGTTGGCATCCCGGCCGAAACGCTGCGCATCGGCCTTCAACCCGATGCGCGAAGCCACCACGCCGGCGCCGTGGCGGACATCCAGCGCCGGCGTCAGGATCAGCGTACGCATGCCGCGCTCGCGGTAGTTGTGCGCGCTCTGCAGCAGGCTGGTGGTCTTGCCCGCATTCATCGCGGAGTAATAGAAGTAGAGCTTGGCCATGCGGGAGCCGGGAGTGGGAAGTGGGAAGTGGGAAGTGGGAAGTGGGAAGTGGGAAGTGGGAAGTGGGAAGTGGGAAGTGGGGCTGTCATCCTACAAT
>DAICZN010000015.1 GCA_027311105.1 Gallionella sp. | reverse complement strand
AAGACATTAGAACAATAAGCAGAATCAAAGGGAATAATCTGAGACCGATCACTATCCTCTGACACTGGCTGATGCGGAAACAATAGAAGGAAAAGGACTGACATGTGTGGCCGCTTCGCCCTGAATGAAAATCCCCGCAAGCTTGCCGAACACTATTGCCTTTGACAGGCTCAGGCCGAACGGTGTGGTGAACTGGATATCTATTCCTCTCCCTAAGCTTCGCGTGCAGATGTTCTGATGGATAAGCGCGGACTTCCAACTTGCCGGGTTCAATCCATTCCACGAGCTTGCGGACAAGGTATTTGACTCCGGCACATGGTGCCACAATTGCAACGGAATTTGGATTTATTGGGACTCTGACTATGCGACAGAACGGAACGCAAGCACCGCATTGCTGCCGCCGAAAGCAAATGAATTGGACAATGCTGCCCGTATCGGCACATCGCTCCTTCCCAGCCCCAGGACATGATCCACTCCCGCACAATCCGCGCCGACTTCAGTCACATTGGCAGTGGGAGGGGCAGCCTGACGGTAGAGCGCGAGAGCGGTAATTAGCGCCTCCATCGCGCCGGCCGCCCCCAATGAATGGCCGTGCATGGATTTTGTGGAGCTCACCGCCAGTTTGCCGGCATGCTTGCCGAACACGGATTTTATCGATTGAATCTCGATGGCATCTCCCTCGACGGTCGATGTGCCGTGGGCATTCACATAGTCAATTTCATCGGGCTGCAAACCACCGTCTTGCAGCGCCGCAACGATGGCGCGCGACTGGCCCGCGCTGTCCGGTCGTGCTATATGGGTTCGATCACAGGTATTGCCATAACCGACGATCTCGGCATAAATGCGGGCTCCGCGGGCGCGCGCATGATCCCAATTCTCTATCACCAGCGCGGCGGCGCCTTCGGCCAGGGTAAGCCCGGAGCGGTTTTTGGAAAACGGGCGGGTGGCGCGATAAGCTGTCGCCTCATCCCCGTCCGACAAGACCCGCATCGCCTGCCAGGCACGTATGACGCCGTAGGACAATGGCGCCTCGGAGCCTCCCGCCAGCATCAGATTGATCCTGCCCTCGCGTATCAGCCGAAAGGCATCGCCGATCGCTATCGACGAGGAAGCGCAGGCTACCGTGCTGGTGACACACGGCCCCCCCAGCCCCAGCTGTATCGCAATATGGGATGCGGCCGAGTTGTTCATTGCCAGCACAACCGACAGCGGGGAAACCTTCTCCTTGTTTTCGAAATAAAGTGTCTGGTAGCCGCGCTCGATGGTCAGCGAGCCGCCGGAACCGGTTCCCCAGCTCACCCCGTAATCATCCCTGCCGGCGGGTTTGGCAAGGCCGCTGTCCTGCCAGGCTGACAAGGCGGAAGCCACCGCAAAATGGCTGAACCGGTCCATGGCGTTTGCCAACGGCGGCCCCAGTGTCTCAATCGGATTGAAATGGCTGCATGCGACCAGCGGCAATGCCAGCGGCCGCGGGCTGTTGCCCAGGGTGTGATAACGGATTGCGGATTCGCCGCGCATGATGCGGGAGAAAAAATCCGCCACATCCCCTTCCCCGTATGGATTGATCAACCCCAAGCCTGTAATCGCTACACGATGTCTTTTCACAACATGCAATTTATTTTATTGCCTGGCGGCTTCGGATTTCTTTTAATTGCTGGAGCAATTCGCCGACAGTCTTGGGTGGAGGGATATCCGTGGGCACGGATATGCCGGTCTTGTCCTCGAACTCGAACAGTAGCTCGACCTGCATAAGGGAATCGATGCCCAATTCTGCCAAGGTTGCCTCGGGCACGATCTTCTCTATTTGCGCGGGACCGATCCGGTTTTTGAGAAAATTCCGTATCAACTCAAGGTCGTTTTTTTCGTTTTCGTGAGGCATGAACCAAAGCTCCTATAGTTTTTCTGAATCCGGCGTAGACAGGAAGTTTTTATTAAAAATCAAGGCATGATACTACATCATCCACAGCCCCCGTTATGACTCGCGCCGCCGCTCAATTTTCACTGGCAGCCGGTTCCGGATTGGCCAAAAATGATGGCCGGTTCAGCGACAGGGCCGCAGCCAGTGCACCCAGCACAATCCCGGCAAGCATATCAACCGCAACATGCTGCCTGGTCGCAAGAGTCGAATATGCGATGCCCGCGCACCACAACCAGTTGGATATGCGCACCACACGCGGAGCACCCACCTCCAGCAACTGCCGGCCAAGCCAGGCCGCGGAGAAGACCGCTGTCGCCACATGAAGGGAGGGACACGCATTTCCGGCTGCATCCACGCCCTTGAGCATGGAAAAACCGTAGCTGTTTGCCCAATCAATATTTGCCGGAGGTACCGCGGTAGGCCACAACAGAAAACAGGCCAAACCCGCCAGGCACAGACCCCCAACGGCCCAGCCGTAATTGATCAATTCGCGCCGGGTCGAAAACAGCGCCGGGGGCAGCGATACATACAACCACAGCGACACATACAAAAATATCGAATAAGGGTGGAACCCGACGGCGTTATCCAGTGCAGTGACCGGCATTACGGTCACCGCGAAAACAGGATGTTTCAGAAGGTAAATATAGCCGGTAAAAAAAGCCAGCATAAAAAGCGTGATGCCGGATGTTTTAAGGAAAAAATGGCTGCGCATTCTGGCCAGGATTTGAATCTGCCACGGTACTGTCTGGCCGGGGAATTGACCGGGGGATATTTTCATGATGGAAGCAACGCATTCATTAAGCGCATCAGGGCGATCTGTTGCCCGTATATAGCACATATCAGTTGAAATAATCCAGATGTCGTTACGCGGCCAGCCTATCGCAGCTGCTGTTGCTACGGGAATATCCCCCGGGTTAGAATGCCCCGCAGCCCTTCCCTTCCTTGGCAGGCTGCCAATGCACAAGTTTGACGGTCAACCCGTTCGGCCCCATGAAACGAAGTCCATTACCTCATCGCAGTTCTTTGGGAGACAGCAAAATGCACTGCAATAAAACATTCATACCGGCTGTTTGCCTGATTTTACTGATGGGCTGCGCCTCGCAACAAAAGACCGACACGACGCAAGTCCCGGCAAACGCAGCATCGGCCTCTGCTTCAGCAGCTGCAACACCAAATGGGCGATTAGTGAAATCCAAGGATGGAACAATTGAAGGGGAAATCGTCGGCAAGCCGGCGCCCAAGAGCAAATTTGCCAAATTGCAAATCGGCATGAGCCCGGAGGAAGTCGTGAAATTGATCGGAAACCCTGACGCCACAGACAGCCATATAACCGGCAAGGGGTTCATCCCGTTCCACTTCAGCGGGGATACGCAACGCCTTGAAACCTTTTACAAGCACGAGGGACAGCTGACGTTTTATAACACCAACAACTTCATCTCTCCAAACGCGCTGATTAAAATCGAGGTTAATCCGAAAGCAACCGGAATATCGAAGTAGCCACTGCGCGCGCCTCCCTGCAGGGAGGCCGCATAACACCCTGTCTTCGCGCTATTGATGCTGCCATGGATCAACCCAATTAACCAAAACATGACGGGCCTGGAACAGCAACTGCTTGAGGGAAGGCCGATGACTTTTCCTTGCCTCGTGTTCAGGCCGGATTTTTGCTGCATGACAGCGCAAAACAGGCGCAACCTCCTTACTGCAAAGTATATTTGAAATGCTTCCCGACGCACCCCCCAATCTTGCGACAAAGGCTGGACATCAGACCGCTGAAAATATTGTTCAGTTGCCGTTTTGGCGTGCCAGCCCCGTACTGCTACTCAGCACGCCTTTGCATTTGGTTTGCCTGGCGCTTGTCTTGCTGGCCCCTTCCCTGTGGCGATGGGCGCTAAGCGCCGTGATAGCGAATCACGTCCTGATCCTGGCATCGGTAATCTTGTCGCCGCGGGGCCGCCTGCTCGGGCCGAACATGACACGCCTTCCACCAGCGGCCGCACAACGCGGAGAGGTGGCACTTACCTTTGATGACGGGCCGGACCCCATGGTCACGCCCCGGGTGCTTGATCTGCTCGACCGTTACGGAGCCAAGGCCAGCTTCTTCTGCATAGGCAACAAAGTCCTGGCATACCCGGAGCTGACGCGCGAAATCATCCGGCGCGGACACAGCGTGGAAAACCATACCAACAGCCACCCCCATGCTTTTGCACTGTTCGGACCGGCGGCCATGCGGCGGGAAATCGATTCGGCCCAAACAGCGATCTGCGAGACCACCGGCATCGCTCCGTCATTTTTTCGTGCGCCCATGGGTTTCCGCAACCCGCTGCTTGCACCGGTGGTTGCGCGCACCGGAATGCACTATGTCAGCTGGACTCGGCGTGGTTATGACACCGTTGCGAAATCTGCCGAACAGGTTTTGCAACGGCTGCAGCGCGGCCTTGCGGCCGGCGACATATTGCTATTGCACGACGGTCGTTCGATCCGGACCCGCAATGTTTCGCCGCCAATTCTCGAGGTGCTGCCGCGCTTGCTTGAACATCTCAGGAAGCACAATCTGAAACCCGTTGCACTGCAAACCGCCGGCCATGTCGGTAAATTTTAATGCCCTCGTTGATGCCGCCACCCGGCCCTATGCCAGCGCCGGGCGTTATGCCCACCATTTC
Organism: Gallionella sp.; assembly: GCA_027311105.1. Lineage (GTDB taxonomy): Bacteria > Pseudomonadota > Gammaproteobacteria > Burkholderiales > Gallionellaceae > Gallionella. The sequence continues at coordinate 11,636 of DAICZN010000015.1, read as the reverse complement.
GTGCGCGGCAAATTGCGCCGCGATCCGGTGTTTCGCGCCATACTGAAAAATGGCTTGTTGCCCGACGAAGGCCGCCTGATAGATCTCGGCTGCGGCCTGGGCTTGTTATCGGCATTACTGGCCGAGGCACAAAAGCAGCATCAGGACGGGAACTGGGCCCCCGACTGGTCAACGCCCCCGCGAAACCTTGAATTTCACGGTATAGAATTGCAGGGCTGGAAAGTTCAAGCAGCAAGGCAGGCTTTTGGCGATAATAGCCCCATATGCCAGGGCGATATTCGGACCGCTGAATTGCCTGACTGCACGGCAGCCATCATGCTGGATGTTTTGCTGTATTTGAATAATGCGGAACAGCGCGAAATCCTGCAAAAGACAGTTCGCGCCCTGCGGCCGGGCGGAACCCTGCTGTTGCGTGAAGGAAATGCTGCCGGCGGCATGCGCCATTTCGTTACAAGCACGGCCGAACATATCTGTTGCCTGTGGCGCGGCCAGGGGTGGAAAGCCCTGCATTATCGAACCGAGGCAGAATGGATAGCACTGCTGGAGGAACTGGGATTTTCCGTTGACTCCCTGCCGATGAATCAGGGCACGCCGTTTTCCAACCTATTATTCCGCGCCACACGGATTACCTGATCATTGGGTTTGTGATGGACAGGTTCAAGCCTTGGTTGCAGTTTCAACTGCCGGAACAAACAGGACTGTTGCGGCGCCAATGTGTCATTTGCAGCCAATATCAAATTTCATTTTGTTAATATGCGCGCCGATCACCACAGGCAATTCATGGAAAGAAATCATTTGTATCCCCTTCAATTATCCGCGTTCACGCTGTCCACCCCGCTGGGGGCGGGGCTCTCCGCGACTTTCGGCGCCTTGCGTGCCGGGCGCACGGGGCTGAAGCGCTGCGACTTTCTTGATGTCGATCTGGATACCTGTATCGGGCGCATCGACGGGCTGGAACAGATGCCGGTGCATGCCGGCCTCGCCGCTTACGATTGCCGCAACAATCGCCTCGCGCAACTGGGTCTGGAACAGGATAATTTCACCGGGGCAGTTGGATTTGCACGATTGCGTTACGGCCGCGAACGCATCGGCGTGTTTCTGGGCACCAGCACCTCCGGCATACTGGACTCCGAACTCGCCTACCGGCAGCGCAACCCGGAAACTGGCGCTTTGCCAAAAAGTTTCAACTATGCGGGTTCACATAACTGCTATTCGGTGGCCGACTATGTGCAACAGGTGCTCGGCCTTGCAGGCCCGGCCATGGTCGTATCGACCGCATGCTCCTCGTCCGCAAAGGTATTTGGAACTGCCGCGCGCATGATACAGGCGGGTCTGTGCGATGCTGCCGTCGTCGGCGGTGTCGATTCATTGTGCCTGACCACCTTGTACGGGTTCAACTCGCTGGAGCTGGTATCCAGCCGCCCCTGCCGCCCGTTTGATGCGGATCGCGACGGCATTTCCATCGGCGAGGCCGCCGGCTTCGTGCTGCTGGAAAGGGCCGCGTCAAAAACCGATCCGGACAGCATCATGTTGCTGGGGGTTGGCGAAAGCAGCGACGCCTATCACATGTCCACCCCGCATCCGGAAGGGGCGGGCGCGCAACTCGCGATACAGGCGGCACTGGCCGCGGCTGGATTAACCGCCGGCGACATAGACTATATCAACCTGCATGGCACCGGAACGAAATCGAATGACGCGGCCGAGGACAAGGCGGTCTTCAATGTATTCGGCGGCAGTACCCCGTGCAGTTCCACCAAGGGTGCAACAGGCCACTTGCTGGGTGCAGCCGGCGTGAGCGAGGCGATAATCTCGGCACTGTGCATCCGGAATGGATTCATGCCCGGCGGCTTGAATACGCAACGCCTGGATTCGGCACTCAACAGCAACTACCTGCTGCACAACAGGGAGCAACCGGTGTCCCGCGTGCTTTCCAACTCGTTCGGGTTTGGCGGCAGCAATTGCAGCCTGGTGCTGGGACGGCCCGGGCAATGAGAATCTCTATTGAAGGCATCGGAGTTCTGGGACCCGGCCTGAATGGCTGGCCGGCCAGCCAGGCCATACTGGCAGGAGCCGCTCCCTGGGCTGATACGGCGGTGGTCATTCCGCCCGGCGATTTGCTTCCGCCGGCCGAGCGCCGCCGCACCGGGCCGCCTGTCAAACTGGCCCTCGCTGTCGGCTGCGAAGCCATTGCCCAATCGCAGCGAAATGCCGCCGATTTACCCGCCGTGTTCGCTTCATCCGCCGGGGATGGCGACAACATGCATTACATTTTCGATATGCTGTCAAGGAATGGCCGCGAAGTATCGCCGACGCGATTCCATAACTCGGTGCACAACGCGCCTTCCGGCTACTGGTCGATCGCAACCAAATCGATGGCACCGACCATGAGTCTGGCTTGCTTCGATGCAAGCTTTGCTGCCGGGCTGATCGAAGCCGCCACGCAAACGTTGGCAAGCGGAAATGCCGTGGTGCTGATTGCCTACGACACCCCCTACCCGCAACCGCTGCATGCGACACGCCCCATCAACGCGGCTTTGGGGGTCGCCCTGGTGCTGGCGGGTAACCAGACGAACCGCAGCCTGGCCGAACTGGAAATAAGCATAGTACGCGCGGGCACTGCCAGTACACCGATCGCCAACGCCGGACTGGAGACATTGCGACTAGGCATACCCACTGCACGCAGCCTGCCGCTGCTGACCGCCCTGGCCGCGCTGACTCTGAACACGGAGCCGGCCCCGGAGAAAATTTCCCCGGACAGGATTTATCTTGACTATATTGCCGGCAACCAGCTTGAAGTAGTGGCTCACCCATGCTGATCGGCCGGGACGAAATACAGGCACTGATCCCGCACAGCGGAAACATGTGCCTGCTGGCCGGCGTGACCGCATGGGACGCAACGCATATCAGCTGCACGGCGCACAGCCACCGCAATCCGGACAATCCACTGGCACACCACGGCAAGGTGTATGCGCTGAGCGGAATCGAGTTTGCCGCGCAGGCGATGGCAGTGCATGGCGGGCTCACCAGTCTGGCGGGAAAGCGGCCGCGGGCAGGACTGCTGGTGAGCGTGCGCGACGTGGAAGCGCGGGTGAAATATCTCAGCGAGTATGCGGACGATTTGCACATCGAAGCTGAACAGCTGATGGCCGGCGACAGCAGTGTGACGTATTCTTTTCTTATTCGGGCGGGCGCGCAGGAATTGCTGAGCGGGCGCGCGACGATCGTGCTGGATGCAGGGGAGATCATGTCGTGAAACGCGCACTGGTCACAGGCGGCAGCGGCGCGATAGGTGCGGCAATATGCCGCCATCTGGCAAAAGACGGTTGCGAGGTGATCATCCATGCCAACAGCAATCTGGCTCAGGCACAACAGATAGCCGATGAGATCAAAACAAGCGGAGGCGCGGCACATGCCGTCGCCTTCGACATCACCGACGCTGACGCGACCAAAGCCGCGCTGGAAAAAATCCTCGCCGATGGCGCGATACAAATTTTGGTGAACAACGCGGGTATCCACGACGACGCAGTGATGCCCGGCATGAAACCCGAGCAATGGTCGCGCGTGATCGACGTGTCGCTGAACGGATTTTTCAACGTCACCCAACCGCTGCTGATGCCGATGATAGGCAAGCGCTGGGGGCGCATCATCAACCTCTCTTCGCTCGCGGCCGTGATGGGCAATCGCGGCCAGGTCAACTACGCCGCCGCCAAAGCCGGGCTGCATGGCGCCACCAAATCGCTGGCGCTGGAGCTCGCCAGCCGCGGCATCACCGTCAATGCCGTGGCGCCGGGCATCATCGCTTCGCCGATGACAGAAACCGCCTTCCCCAAGGAAACGATCAACAGCATGGTGCCGATGAAGCGCGCCGGCAAACCGGAGGAAGTCGCCGACCTGATCGCCTTCCTCGCCTCGGATCGCGCCGCTTACATCTCGGGCCAGATCATCTCGATCAACGGGGCGATGGCATGATTCCATCCGGGGATACAAAGTGAAGCATCCGGCTGCTTGCCAGGGTTGCGCCCGGCATGGAATGATCGAGGCCGGCGCCGGGCAGGAGACATCAGGTTGAGCGATAATGACAGCAACATCCAGTCCCCTTGCATACGAAATTGCTGCCTGGATGATGACGATATTTGCCTTGGCTGTTTTCGTTCACTGGAGGAAATCACCCGGTGGGGGACGGCAACAAGGAATGAGCGCGTTATTTTTTTGCAGAATGCCCGGCAGCGGCAGAAGGAGCTTCGCCCGGGCGGGAATAATTAATACACGGATTTTCAACGGCTGATTTTTAGCAACCTGCGTGTACTGCTGAATATCCACCTAGCAGGCTATCAACCTTCAGCGGCGCGTTGGGAACAAACACCGGGGTTTGAGTAAAAGTCGGGAGATACAACAATGGATCACAAGCAACATTGGGAACAGATATATTCCACCAAACCATCTGACGCGGTCAGCTGGTTTCAGGATCACGCCGACCAGTCGTTGCGCCTGATCCACAATACCCGGCTCGGCAGGAACGCCGCCATCATTGATGTGGGAGCGGGAGCCTCAACACTGGTGGACGATCTCCTTGCCGAAGGCTATACCGACCTGACGGTACTGGACTTGTCCCCGGCCGCACTTATGGTCGCAAAGCAGAGATTGGCAAAACATGCCGAATGTGTACGCTGGGCAGAGGGTGACGTCACGCGCATGAAGTTTCCCGTTCACCGTTTCGACATCTGGCATGACCGGGCGGTATTTCATTTCCTGACCGAACCGGCCGACCGTCATGCCTATGTTGAGCAGGTTATTCGTTCGGTTCGCCCGGGCGGGCACGTTATCGTCGCCACTTTTGCCGAGGACGGCCCCGAAAAATGCAGCGGCTTGCCCGTGGTGCGATATCAGCCCGAATCCCTGCATGCCGAATTCGGAGACGCGTTTCTGCTTGTCGGGCATGAGAAGGAAGCCCACCACACCCCTTCCGGTGCGGTTCAGCAGTTTGTGTATTGCTACTGTCGCAAGGCCGATTGCTGACACCGCCGGAATTCAAAGGGCGCGCCAAAGTTACCGTTTGTTGTGCAGAAACGCAGGCTGCGCGGGGCAGCCAATATCGGGTTTTATATTGGAGGAAAAATGCTGGCAGCACATGCCGCCCCAGACATTGGGCCCGCTGATTTCACAGCCCGCCAGCGCTATCTCACCCTGACAGGCGCCTGGGTCGCCTGGCTGTTCGATGCCCTGGATGCGGGCATATTCGGTTTCGTGATACTGGCTATAGCGCACAGTTTTTCAGTCAAGCTGGGGGATGTCGTTTCGACAGTGGCCTGGTTTCTGTTGGCCACGGGTATAGGCGGCTATTTCATTGGCAACATATCCGACAAAATAGGCCGCAAGAAAACCATACTCCTGTCGGTACTGGCTTACGGCACCGGCACGCTGCTGTGCAGTTTTGCCCACAACCTGTTTGAACTGAATGTGTGCCGTTTTATCGTGGGTGTTGCGGTCGGGGGACTTTGGCCGGCTGCCGCTTCCCTGATCTGTGAAGTATGGAAACCCGAGGGCCGGGCAAAAGCAATCGGTGTCATGCAAACGGGCTGGTCGGGTGGAAATCTGCTGGCCGCGTTTTTCGCGTGGAATTTGCTGGATCCGTCCAATCCCGAATCCTGGAGGACGCTCTTTGTTTATGCCAGCCTGCCGGCCTATGCCACTTTCCTTTTTGTCCTGTTTTTTGTCAGGGAATCGCCGGTCTGGCTGGCCAACCGCGAATTCATGAAAAACAATTCGCACAAAGGGAACCTGCTGGAAATCTTCCGCCCCCCATATCTGAAGTCAACGCTGCTGGCCCTGGCAATTTCAGTCCTCGGCATGCTGGGGTACTGGATAGTCTTCACCTTCACGCCGGCGTTTTTGCAGAGCACACTCAAAGTGCGCATTGACCAGGCACCCGTGTTCCTGGTGTGGACCGGCATAGGCGCGATATTGGGCTACCTGATTTTCGGCGTTGTTGCCGAGAAGCTCGGCCGCAGAAAAACCTTCGCCCTGTTTTTCCTCGGCATGACTATCATGGTTCCGGTGTTCACCGTTTCGGCCGGCATGATGACCTTGACCGATGGAAAGCTGGCCTTCACGCCGCAAAATATCGCGATGCTTGGCAGCCTGGCCGCGCTACTGGGTTTTTTCACCGGATATTTCAGCGGATTCGGCGCCTGGTATTCGGAACTTTTCCCGACCAGCATACGCTCCACCGCCTCCGGGTTCTGCTTTAATTTCGGGCGCGTGGGTGCCATCGCGGGGATCAAACTGGTGCCGGTGCTGATCCCTGTTATCGGCTTTGCCGCGACTATCTCCATGGCGTCAGCCGCCTATTTTCTCGCGGCCATCATGGTGTTTGCACTCAGGGAAACCAAGGGTACGCAACTGACCAGCGGGAATTGATTTTCAGCGGGGGATTCCCGATATAAGGGCATCCCGTTCCTGCGGTAATTGAATGTTGTTGTGCCGAAAAATATTTGTTCAGCCCGGCCCGGTTCCGATTGAACGACAGCCATGAAGGAATCCGAATCTCGGCATGGCGTGAAAAACCCGAGCCGCGCCGGCCACCAGTCCTATCAAGTCGGCCATCTCGCAGATACGACTTTTCTGCATTACAGTATCCCTGTAAAACCGGATCAATCAGCCTGCATCACTTCGGCCTGAAGATGATATCTTTCATGCGCTTCAGTTTCGGCGACACCACAGGCACGGTCAGCATGGTGCTGGCGACTGCCATCAGCAGCAGCGCGGTGAAAGTCGCGTTGGTGATGATGCCCTTGTCCAGCAGCACGTTGGCGAAGATGATCATGATCAGCGCCTTGGTTTGCAGCAGCCAGCCTATCAGCGACGCTTCGCCGGGTTGCCATTTGAGCAACTTTCCTGCGATGTGAGTGCCGAGCAGTTTTCCCGAGACCGAGGCAAGCAACAGCACTCCAGCGGCGATGAATATCGCCGCGCCGCCCACGGCCCAGTTGGTGCGCAAGCCTGTGCTGAGAAAGAACACCGGCATGATCACCAGCAGCACGTGATGGCGCAGCATATCCATCTGTTTCCGGTCGAACCAGTCGCCGTCCATGACGGCTCCGGCCAGAAATGAACCGACCATGAAATGCAGCCCCGACCAGTCGGCGCCGAAACCGCACACGGCCAGCCAGATCAGGCCCGCGTGCCAGCGGTCGCGCTCCGGCAGCCGCCTCATCAGCTTGCGGAAAAAATATCCGGTCACCGCAAAAGCCAGCAGGAATCCGGCCTGCCTGCCGATGCGCTGCCAGTCCATCAGGATCAGCGCGAGCACACCCCAGATCGCGACGTCATCCAGGCTGGCATATCGCAGGATGCGCTGGCCCACGGGCTGGCGCAGGATTTCCAGTTTCTCCATCAGCAGGATCAGGATAGGCAGCGCCGTGACGGCACAGGCCATGCCGACGCCCAAGACGAATTGCCACGACATCCCATTCGGCCCGATCCAGCCGTCATACATCAACATACCCGCCGCTGCGATGCAGCCGAACAGCAACGGAGTCCCCAACGCCAGCCCGGCAGTGATGCCGCTTTCCATCCGGTGTTGCCAGGTTTTGTGCAAATCCAGTTCGATACCCGCAATCCAGACAAACAGCATCACCGCCCACCAGGCGATGCCATTCAACAACCGGATCACCGGCGCAGCAAAGACGAAGTTGTAGTAATCGGGAAAAACCGCACCCAGAATACCCGGGCCGAGCAGGATGCCGGTAATAATCTGCACCACCACCAGGGGCGCGTAATACTCGGTCTTGCCCATCCTCCAGATCAGGTAGGGAATGGCAAAGATCAGCGTCATCGCAATCAGGAATATTTCCGTGGTGCTCATTGTTGCGTGCATGGCTTCCTCATGTTGCGCTGATCATGGACAAGATTAGCCGCAGCGGCAGGATACGGTGATGTTCTGCATTTACCCGCCCGCGGTGAACTTCTGCCACAACAACAGCGGCAAGCGCAGCACAAAGCCGCACATCAGGCGGATGTGCATCCACGTCAGCAGCGTGTTGTCGCGCAAATACCTGAAGTGCGATACACCGCCTTCCGCCGCGCTGAAATAGCGCACCGGGGAATCAAGATTGACCGGCCTGACACCAAGCCAGCACAAACGCACGGCGACTTCGGGATCGAAGTCGAAGCGCCGCATCCACCGGCTGCGTTCCATGATCCGGCGCAGCGGCCGGACCGGATACACGCGAAAACCGAACAGCGAATCCCCTATCCCGGCACCCAGCGTTTCCAGATTGGCCCACCAGTTTGAGACCTTGCGCCCGTTCACGCGCAACGCCGGCGCACCGGCATCGAACACCGGTTTGCCCAGCACGGCCGCCAGTGGATTTTTTTGCGACACCGACATGAATTCCGGGATCATCGCGGCGGGGTGCTGCCCGTCGGCATCCATCGTGAGCACATGCGTATAGCCTTCCGCATCGGCCTGCTGCAGGCCATGCAGCACGGCCGCGCCCTTGCCCCGGTTATGCGGCAGCACGAACACTCTCAGCTCCGGGGTATGCGCCGCCAGTGCCTGCAGGATTTCCGCCGTGCCATCGGTGCTGCCGTCGACCACCACCCATACCGGCTGCCAGACAGCCAGCGCGAGACGCGCGGTTTCGACAACTTTGGGGCCGGTGTTATAGGACGGAATGAGAACCAGGTGGGAATGAGATCGGGCCAACGCGATATTCCTGTTCAATCACCGGGACACGGGCACCGGCCCGGCTTAATCATGCTTCCCTACCGCAAGCTGTTCCCTGAAATAATTTTCCAGCTCGTCAACAAATGATTTCGTGTCTTCGCCGACCACGAACCGCTTGCCCAGCGTTACCCGGAAGGTCAGCGGGAATTGCGGCTTTTTCCACAGCGGCCAGCCCTTGCCGAGAAACGCCGAACTGTATTCGATAAATACCGTTTGCACCGGCACACCCGCCCTGCGGGCAATCAGCGGGAAAGCCCCGGTGAACCTGTTAACCGGCTGCACCGTGGTGCGGGTACCCTCCGGGAAAATCAGCAGCTGGCTGCCCTGCTTCAATTCGGCAACTGCGGCCCTGACCATGTTGCCGGTCGAATCATTGCGTATATATCCCGCCAGACGCGCACAACCGCCGAAAAGAATATTGTCCTGTATTTCCTTCTTCATGATGCAGACGATATTTGTCAGGCGCGAACCGGCCAGTACCACATCGATCAGACCCGGATGGTTGGGCACGATGACGATGGATTCGTCGCTGGCCAACGCGTCGAGCGCGGACAGATCGCACTTGAAAAGACCGGTGCTTTCGATAAAGGCGATGTACGGCCAGAAGATGCAGGTGATGAGCAAACGGCCGAGGCGCGCGCCAAATCGCCTGGGCAACAGCTGGTACAACACCGCCGCAATGACGGAAAACAAAATACCTCCCAAGCCGAAAACAGCGAGCGAAATATATAACGCAAAATATTCGTATAAAGTCCGCAGCCCGGCGACCAGCACTTCCAAACCGCGTTTAACCAAGTTGATCATGACAAATCCCAATTAACTCCATGCAAAGCACGACATCATTTACCCACTTCAACCCTGTTCGGAGATTCCGCAAGTATCCATGAAATGGCAAAGCCGACAGTGGCCGAATCATTCTGCTTAACCAGGGGACTCTGTTCAAATACCGCCCCCCCGAGCATATCCCATTTCACGAATCCGCCAAACCAGTAACCGGGAAAACGCTTGGACAGAGAAACGGTCAACTGGCTGCCCGAGTAACCGCCACCGGCAGTATAAGCCGGGCGATCCGGGCGGGCAAAACCCGGCGCGACACTGTAAAAATACTGGTTATACCGCCTGTCGGAATAAATCGCACCTGCAGCCATCCCCAAATCCCATCCGGGTTGACCCAGCACGTCATGCACATCAAGATTCAGTTGCGGCTGAAACATCATGCCAATATCGTGCAAGTGGGAAAAATCCGTGGCGACAGCAAAACGCAACGGCAAACGCAATTCCAGCTGCACATTACCCGACTCCCGTTTGTGCAGAAAGATATTCAGTGCCGGACCGATTTCAAACGCCGGATCAAGGTTGGGCATGCCCTGCCGCGCCTGGTTATCGCGGACCGGCACCGAACCGTTGACACTCACGTCCAGTTCCGCCGCACCGGCTTCAAGGAACAGGCCGCGAGTCCGCTCGTGATCGACTTTCAGGAAGTCTCCGTTATATACCGCATAGGGTACCGGAAGGAAATAAACCTGCCTCTGGTTTGAGCCGCGGTATTGCGGAAGATCGATATAGGCCAGGCCCGCCCCAAGCTCCCACTGCGGAACCTGTTCCGCGATTGCCGGATGGGCCATCAGCATGTTCGCCGCAACCGCGACGAGAATAATTTTTGGCAGTTTCATTTGGGGACTGAATTGCCCTGCAGCATCACCCGGCATGGTTCCAGCAGACCGCCTCTATCTCCACCAGCAGGTCGGTGCGGCAAATGTCGGCCTGGAGAACAATCAAACCGGCCGGGGTTCCGAATTCCCTCTGAATGACGCCCATCACTTCCGCAAAGTCTTCGGCATTGCGCACGTATACCTTCAGCGCCATGTCGGTTGCAAAATTCACCGGCGCGAATCCCTTAAGGACAGCCTGCCCGATCACGGCGCGAATATTTTCCAGTGTTTCCAGTGTTTGCAGACCCGCCGATGCCGGATGCACGGTCTCGTGCCCCAAAATACTGGCCGTGCCGGAAATAAATAAAGTCTGCCCCTGTTCCCGGAATGCCAGTGTAGCCCTTGAAAAAGTCGGGCTGCGCGGCCCGTATTGCGCCGGGTAGTTATAGGCGCTGACCTGGCGCGGGTTTTCTATTTTCATTCCGGCAGTACGCGCGGCAAGAAAATAAATTGCCAGTCCGCCCCCGTGACTGCCCAGCGCGCAGGCTGCCGGCGAATCCTCGACTTTTGCCTGGTAATGCACAAAAGCCTCGTGGCGGCCGAGACTGAAACTGCGGTAGCGCTCCAGGCCGTTTTCTATGGCATTGATCTCCGGAAAATAATTCCAGACCCTGATCAGGCCGGGATAGTCGCCACGCTGCAAGAATTCGAATATTCCGGAAAATGCGCGAAATGCTGCATCGCTGAAATTTCCGGCCTGATCATTCTTCAGCAAGATGCGCCCGAAGAAAATATCTTCGTTGCCGCTGCCGGCAATCAAGTCGCCCTGATACCGGCTCACCGGCTTGCCGGTTGTCCATACTTCATAGGCGGCCCCGCTTCCCAGTACCGGGGTATCGACCCACAGCACCGGAAAACCGGATTTCGTCGCCGCAACAGGATTGCTGCCAAAGCCAATCTCACATGCAACCCTGTCGGCGCGCTGCGCCAGGTACGCATCGGTCTCCCCGGGCAGGAGATACCTGAGTGTTACAGCCCTGCCCCGATTGTCTTCATGCCCCGTCATGATGCAGTCAAATCTCCAGCAATTTCCCTGATGGCACGTTTGCGCCGCAGCCATGCCCGGTAACTCTCTTTGAACATGACCATGCTCCGCAGGTAATAAATAAACTTGAAGATTGCCAGCCTGAATCGTACCGGGGTGTCACCGAAGAGATCGCCGGCCAGCACCGAAAGCAGCGTTTCCTGCAGGCGGA
>DAICZN010000013.1 GCA_027311105.1 Gallionella sp. | reverse complement strand
TAGTTTATTCAGCAAATAACACGTCATTCCCGCCTGCGCGGGAATGACGGCATCAATAAATTCGCCGGAATACACTCACAATATGACCCCAACAAAAATCATTGAAGTCGCCGCTGCCGTTCTGATTCGCGCCGACGGCTCGTTCCTGTTGGCGCAACGGCCTGTCGGCAAGCCTTACCCCGGCTACTGGGAATTCCCCGGCGGAAAGATCGAAGCGGGCGAATCCCCGCATCAGGCTTTGTGCCGCGAATTGCACGAGGAACTGGGCATCACCGCACCCCTGGCCTTGCCCTGGCTCACCCGCATTTTCCGTTATCCGACCGCCACCGTCAGACTGCATGTGTTTCGCGTGTTTGCCTGGGCGGGTGAGCCGCAAGGATTGGAAGGTCAGCAACTCAGCTGGCAACACTTGGCGCAACTTTCCGTGACCCCGGTGCTGCCCGGGAATGCGCCGCTGTTGCGGGCGTTATCCCTGCCCACGCGCTACGCGATCAGCAATGCCGCCGAGCTCGGCAACGAAGAATTTTTGCGTCGATTGGACATCGCCTTGCAAAGCGGCCTGCGTTTATTGCAAGTGCGCGAGCCGCATCTGTCCGCACCAGAAAGACTGGGCTTCACCCGCGAAGTCGTGACGCTGGCGCATCGCTACGGCGCGCGAGTGATGGTGAACGGCAATGCGGAATTAGCCGGGCAAGCGGGCGCAGACGGCGTGCATTACAGCGGCAAACAGTTGCAAGATTGCAGCACGCGGCCGGCCGTGGAATGGTGCGCCGCGTCTTGTCACAGCACGGCAGAATTGAAGCACGCAAGCGAGCTGGGATTCGATTTCGCGGTGTTAAGCCCGGTGCTGCCGACGCTCAGTCATCCCGGCGCGGTGCATTTGGGCTGGGAAAGATTCGCGGAAATGATCACCGGTACGGCATTGCCGGTATACGCGTTGGGCGGATTGCAGCCGGATGACCTGGCCGTCGCGCAACAACACGGTGCGCATGGGATCGCGCTACTGCGTCAGGCCTGGATTTGACTCCAGGAAGTCTTGCTCGTCGACGGGCCGGGCGACGCGGTATTCCTCGTTCGCCCATTTGCCAAGGTCTATCAGCTTGCAGCGTTCGCAACAAAATGGCCGGAACGGATTCTGACTATCCCATAACGAGGATTTTTTGCAGTGCGGGCAGGTGACGACCGGGGCTGTGCTGGGTTTCATAGTGAGAGGCTGCAGAAAGTCATTTCAAAGGGAACGTCAAATTCGAACACGGTGGACTTGGCCGCATAGTTGGCATCGACGAAACGGATGTTGATCGCATATTTGTTCGCGCTCACCTCAGGCAGACAAACCAGATGCCGACTCAGACTCACGCGCAACAATTGAGCGACCCGCCCGCCCTGCATTTGCTGGAACGCGCCCAGACGGGCGGTAAAGCTCAATACCTTGCCGCTCTCGCGCAACAGGCGCAGCACGATGCCGATCGCCACGCTTAAAGGAAGCAGCGGTGCCAGCCACTGGCGCAGGTTTTCACGGCGCAAACTGGCCGGTTGCTCCTGCCAATAATGATAGGAAGGCAAGTCGAACTCGCAAGTGCCACCCGGCATACCGGCACGCTGTTTAATGCCCATCAACCATTCATTTTCGCGCAAATGCTGGCCGATCTTTCCGGTCATCGCGAGCACGTCAATGGAGGCTGTTTCGATCTCCGCCAGAATCTCATCCAATGCCTGTTCGGAGATCGCCGGGTTGTTGTGTAAATTGGACAACGCGCGCTTTTGCCGCTCCAGCTCCTGCAACAACTCGGACTTCAGATCGGCGCGGCTGGCAACCTCGAGAATCTCGAACAGGGTGGTCAATGCGGCGTGATGGTCCACGCTCAAATCGGCGGCGATGAAATGGGCGATACGCTCGAACAAGTCCTCCAGACGCAACATCGTGCGCACTTTTTCATTAAGTGGGAATTCGTAGCTGATCACGCGATTATCGCCATCTGGTTGGCCGGGGAAATATCAGCGGCGAAAGATATATTGAATATACTCATCCCGTCAATCGCCGTTTTGCGCGGACATCGCCGAGTAGATGTCGTGCAACGCCGCCACTTGCCCGGCCAGACTGGCCAGATCACCATCGTTGTGCAGCACATCGTCCGCGCCGCGCAAGCGCGCCGCACGTCCGGTTTGCTGAGCCATGATGGCGCGCACTTCGGGTTCGCCCAGTTGACTGCGCCGCATCACTCTCTCGATCTGGCGGCTCTCAGCGCAATCCACCACCAGGACGCGCTGTACCAGGCGCAAAAAATCCGGGCTGCCGAACAGCAGCGGCACGACCAGCACGACATAAGGGGCGGGGTAGGCCTGCCGGAGTTGAGCTTGCGTGCTATCGAGTATCAGGGGATGCAGCAGTCGCTCCAGCCGCTGCTTCGCGAGCTCATCCGAAAAGACCAACTCGCGCATCCCGCTCCGATTCATCGAACCATCTTCCGCAATATAGCGGTCACCGAACGCGGCACGTATCGCGTCTATCGCGCGACCGTTGGCACCGGTGAGCTGGTGCGCGATCTCATCGGTATCGATAACGCACGCGCCCCGCGCCTGAAACATCTTCGCCACGGTTGATTTGCCGCAGCCTATGCCACCGGTCAGTCCAATGCACAGACTCATGGGACGGCGAGTAGCTGCAAATAACTTTGCGTCAAACTCGCCCCCCAGAACAAGGCGATCAGCCCGCCGCCCGCCAAATAAGGACCGAATGGGATGGGGATGTTGCGACCGTGCTTCAACGCGACGATCAGTGTAATGCCGACCACAGCCCCGACCAATGAAGACAACAGGATGATCAGCGGCAGCATTTGCCAACCCAGCCACGCACCCAAGGCCGCGAGTAACTTGAAGTCGCCGTAACCCATGCCTTCTTTTCCCGTCACCAGCTTGAACACCCAGTAGACGCTCCACAGCACCAGGTAACCGCACACCGCGCCCAGCACGGCACCGGACAAAGTGGTAAACACGCCAAACACATTGAACAACAAACCGGTCCAGAGCAAAGGCAGAGTGATGTCATCCGGCAGCAGCTGGGTATCGAAATCTATCGCCGTCAAGGCCACGAGTGCCCAGATCAGCAGGAGTGCGCCGAGTGCCGCCGCACCGAACCCGAAATGCCACGCGGCGTAGGCGCACAGCAACCCGGTAAGCGTTTCGATGACCGGGTAACGCGGCGAAATTGGTGCTCCGCATCCTTTGCATTTGCCCCGCAAATACAGATAACTCAACACAGGAATGTTTTCCCAGGCCGTGATCGCGTGATTGCAATGCGGGCAGGCCGAACGCGGAACAAGCAGATTGTAAGCGGCGTGAGGTACAACATCTTCACCGCGCAACTCGGCGCATTGCCGTTGCCATCCCCGCTCCATCATCCTGGGCAAGCGATGGATCACCACATTCAAAAAGCTGCCCACCATCAAACCGAGGAGCAGGCACGCCAGCACGAATGCGGCAGGAACCGCTTGCAGCACCTGAAATAAACTCATAGTACGGGGACGGGGCTGAACAGCCGATAAGGGAAATGGAAGAACGGATAGTCGCTGACGCAGAACCCGGCACACCGATTCTGCCTGCCCGGCAACGGGGAACGCCCGCCGCCCATCAGACCACTTGACCCATTTTGAAGATATGCAGGTACATGGCAACCACCATGCCCCCGATCAATGTTCCGAGAACCACCATGATGATGGGCTCCATCAGACTCGACAAAGCCTCAACCGCATTGTCCACTTCTTCCTCGTAGAAGTCGGCGACCTTGGACAGCATCGCATCCAGCGAGCCCGCTTCCTCGCCGATGGCCACCATTTGCAGAACCATGCTGGGGAACACCTTGGTTTCCTGCATCGCGACGGTCAGACTGGTACCGGTGGTCACATCGCGCTGAATGGCTTTGGTCGCATCAAAATAAACCGCATTACCCGCCGCACCCGCCACCGAGTCGAAGGCTTCGACGAGCGGCACGCCCGCAGCGAACATGGTGGCCAGGGTGCGACTCCAGCGCGCGATACTCGCCTTGCGTATCAACTCGCCAAAGATCGGCAGCTTGAGCAATAGCCGGTCCATGATGCCCTGCATTTTTTTGCTGCGCTTCCAAAAATAAAAGAAGCCGTACAAGCTCCCGCCGCTGATACCGAAAATAGCCCACCAGTAAGCCACCACGAAATCCGAAATCGCCATGATGACCAGCGTCGGCCCGGGCAGATCCGCGCCGAAGCTGGAGAACAATTCCTTGAACGCCGGAATCACAAAGATCATGATCACGGCGGTGATGATGACGGCAACGACGATGATCGAAATGGGATAGAACAGAGCGGACTTGATCTTGCCTTTGATGGCCTGGATCTTTTCTTTATAGGTCGCCAAACGTTCCAACAGACTGTCCAGGATGCCCGCCGCTTCACCGGCACCGATCAGGTTGCAGTAAAGCTCATCGAAATACAGCGGATATTTTTTGAACGCCTGCTGCAAACTGCTGCCCGTTTCCACATCGGTTTTGATGTCGAACAACAACTTCGCCACGGCAGGATTGCTGTGTCCTTTACCGACGATGTCAAACGCTTGCAGCAACGGTACACCTGCTTTCATCATGGTAGCTAGTTGACGGGTGAACAACGAGATGTCCTTTTCGGAAACCGTTTTGCTGCTGGAACGCAGACGCTTGACCTTGCTGACATTGACTCCCTGACGACGCAGGTAAGCGGAAACACTGGCTTCACCCGCCGCGCGCATCTCGCCTTTGACTGCCTTCCCGGATTTGTCTTTGCCTTCCCATAGATAAGAGAACTCTTTGGGTTTTTGAATTTTTTGTGCGACAGCCATAGGTGTCTCCGTTCGGTTCACTGTTGATTCTTGGCAGGTATCATGCCGAGCTTTATGTTTAATGTAAAGCCACCGCCACGCG
>DAICZN010000010.1 GCA_027311105.1 Gallionella sp. | reverse complement strand
TCGCCAAAGCCGGGCAGCATCTTGCTGCAGACCGCCGCGGTGGCTTCCGGCGTGACATCGCGCAATGCCGGACCGGTGCCGCCGGTGGTGACGATCAGCGAGCAGCCTTCGACATCGCTCAACTCGCGCAATGCCGCCTCGATCTGCGGCTGTTCATCCGGTATCACCCTGGCAACCGCCTCCCACGGACTGGTCAGCACGCGCTTGAACCATGCGTGGATCGCTGGCCCGCCCTTGTCTTCATACTCGCCGCGGCTGGCGCGGTCCGAGACCGTCAAGATGCCGATACGTGCAACACTCATAAATTATTCCTTGAAAATGGGGTCTTCCTGAAACACCGTGCCGTCCAGCAACTGGACCGTCACCATGCTGCCCTCTGCCAGTCCCGCGCTATCAGATGGTACAACCAGCAAGCCGTCCGCTCTGGCCATGGACAACAACATCCCGCTGCCCTGCGCGCCTGTGGACGTTGCGGTGTAACCGCCCGCGTCTCTTGCCAGCGTCACCCTGACGAACTCGGTTCGCCCCGGCTGGTGCTTAAGGTTATGCGTAAGACGCGCGCTTATGCTACGTCTATGGATACGCGCATGCCCCATCATGCGGCGCAATGCCGGGGAGACAAACTGCTCGAAACAGACCATGCTGGAAACCGGATTCCCCGGCAGCCCGAAGACGAAAGTATCTTTTGAATTGCCTCCGGCATTTCCCGGCAACACACCGAACGCCACCGGATGTCCCGGCTTCATCGCCACACGCCAGAATTTCATTTGCACACCCAGCGATTCGAGAATAGGGCGGACGTAATCATGCACGCCTACCGAGGTACCGCCCGAAACCAGCAGCACGTCGAATTTCAGTCCGCGCTGCAGATATTCCGCCAGTTCGTCCGGATCATCGCGGGCTATGCCCAGCAAGTCAGGCTCTGTACCCAGCGCCTGAACCTGCGCCATCAGCGCGTAGCTGTTGGAATTGGGTATCTTGTCCGGATCAACCGGATCGTCGATGTCCTCCAGTTCGTTGCCTGTTGACAGGATCGCCACGCGCGGACGGCGATGCACCCGCACCTGTGCGCTTTTCACTGTCGCCAGGATGCCGCTTATGCCCGGCGTGATTTCCGTGCCGGCAGCCAGCACGGCATCGCCGTTGCGCATGGCTTCTCCTTGCCGGCGTATATCGTTGCCGGATTTCACCGCAACATTGATTTGCACCGCATCAAACATTGGCTCGCGTAGCGAGACCGCATCCCTCTCGCCCGCTTGCGGGAGGGAGTTAGGAGGGAGGGCTTCCGCCGATACCTGTTGCGTATCTTCAACGCGGATCACCGCATCCGCGCCTGCCGGTAGCGGCGCGCCGGTCATGATGCGCGCGCACTGGCCCGCATGAACGGTCCTGGCCGGCATGTCGCCAGCCCTGATGTCCTCGATAACGGCAAGTGTCGCGGGAACAAGCGCCAGATCCGTGCTGAGCACCGCGTAGCCATCCATGGCAGAGACATCGTACGGCGGCAGGTCGCGGTTGGCATACACATCATCAGCGAGCACGCGGCCCAGCGATTGCTCCAGCCTGACCGGTTCGGCACCGAGTGTTTTTACAGATTCAAGAATGCGCTGTTGCGCATCCGTTACTGATAAATGTTCCATCTTCATGTTCCGAAAATTTTTGCCCCCGTCAACCCGCCACCGATTTTGGCCGGCTGAATTTGCGCGGCAAAATACCCCGTATCGATGCGGGCGCGCAAGATATTCATGCTGCGAGCCCGAAAAAAAACCGTCCGGCGTGCATGACATGCCGGACGGATTACAATTTTACAAGATTGCTCTACTCAGCGGAACAACACGGCCGCATTGCTTATCGTGATCCACAGCCCGATTGCGAGGGGTATACCGACCGCCGCCCACGCCATCGCCGCCGCCGCATCCAGTCCGCCGTGGCCGATACCGAATGATCCGACCACAAGCTTTTCTCCCGCCGACTTTTCATGCTGGGACTCGAGAATGGATTGCATCTCCTTTTCGGATATGTGCCACTTCTTGTCCACGGGCCTGATGAACCAGTTGGCGACAAATCCCAGTGCCAGGAATCCGGCCAGTATGTACAGGGTAAAGTCGTACACCTGCTGGCGCGGAACACCCGCGGAGATTTGCGCCTCGCGGATATAGTTCACCACCACCGGCCCGATGATCCCGGCAGTCGCCCATGCGGTCAGCAGGCGTCCGTGGATCGCGCCGACGAACTGGGTGCCGAACATGTCCGCCAGGTAAGCGGGCACCGTGGCGAAGCCGCCGCCGTACATAGACAGGATGACGCACATGAATGCGACAAAAAATGCCTGGTGGCCTGAGTGTGCGGCCCAGGGCGAAAGTGAATACATCGCGATGCCCAATGCGAAGAAAACAAAGTAGGTGTTCTTGCGCCCGAGTTTATCCGAGAGCGATGCCCAGAAAAACCGCCCGGCAATGTTGAACAGCGAGAGCAGGCCTGCAAATCCGGCTGCCAGCGCCGCGATGGCTGTTTTCTGGGCTGCGTTCAGGTCGGTAAAACTGATCTCGGGGTGCCCGATCAAATTGCCGCCAAATATCTCCTGCAGCATCGGCGAAGCCATCCCGATCACGCCGATACCGGCACTCACGTTCAATGTCAGCACCGCCCAGATCAGCCAGAATTGCGGTGTCTTGTGGGCGTTTTTCAGATGCACGTTGTTGTCGGAAATCATCGCATGCTTGTTTTCCGGAAGCGCCCAGCCTTCCAGTTTCCAGCCTGTCGGTGGGATGCGGTAACCGAACGCGCCCAGAGTCATCGCGATAAAATAAACCACGCCCATCACGGCAAAGGTTTGCCATACACCCACGCTGGTCGGGGTATGGAAATACACCATCAATGAATTCGCCAGCGGCGCTCCTATCATGGCTCCGCCGCCGAAACCCATGATGGCCATGCCGGTCGCCATGCCGCGCTTGTCCGGAAACCATTTGATCAGCGTGGAAACCGGCGAGATGTAGCCCAGACCCAGCCCGACACCGCCGATGACGCCGGAACCCAGCCACATCATCCACAGTTGGTGCAGGTACACGCCGAGTGCGGATATCAGCAGGCCTCCGCCCCAGCATATCGCCGCCACAAAACCGGCTTTGCGCGGGCCGACGCGCTCCAGCCACCCGCCCCAGATTGCCGCGGACGATCCCAGCAACAGAAAGAACAGCGTGAACATCCAGCCCAGCTCGCTGATCTTCCAGTCGCAGGTGGTTGTAAACAGGGCATTTAACAGCCCCGCATCCGGCGGGCAGGCAGCTGCCTTGGTAATGCCAATCGCCTTGGACAATGGCAACCAGAATACTGAAAACCCATAAGCCATGCCGATACACAGATGTATCGCCAATGCGGCGGGCGGAACCAGCCAGCGATTAAAGCCCGACTTGGCAATGGTATGTTCTTTTGCGAGTAATCCGTATGAGCTTGCTGCAACTGCAGAACTGTTAGAACTGGACATGAATTGGCTCCTCAAGTTTTTATATTTGATGTGATTATTATAATTTCGCCATGCTGGACAGATACTACCCCATTCTTTAATTTGTGTGGTTTCGGATCAGGCCTGCTTCTGGGATACCAGCATATTGCGGTGGGCCCGGATCGCGGATAGCACGAGCGGGTCAATATCCTTGCCGTTTTGCGCATCCACATATTCCAGCAACTGGCTGCGCATTCGCGGCTCCCAGAAATGTTGCAGGTGGCTTGCAATACCTATAAGCGCCTCATCCTGTTCCGGCATAGCCTCGAAAAAACTGCCGATCTGGTTCGCCATGTGTATCAAGTTATGCATATCCATTCTTAGACTGTCCCTTCAATTCCATTGCCATGGGCATAGGCCACGAATTCGTCGCCGCGCGCAAATGCAACCAGCGTCATGCCTGCACATTTTGCGGTCTTGACCGCCAGGGCTGTCGGCGCGGAAATCGCGACCAGGCCTGCGATGCCGACCATCGCCGCCTTCTGCACCATCTCGACGCTGGCACGGCTGGTGATCAGCAGGAAGCCGTCCCGGAAGCTCAGCTCGCGCTCCGCCATCCTGCCGATCAATTTATCCAGCGCATTATGCCTGCCGACATCCTCGCACACCTGCAGCAACCTTCCGTCAGGCGTACTCCATCCCGCCGCATGCATACCCCCGGTCAAGCGATTGAGCGGTTGCAATGCCGCCAGACCCTTTAGCGCGGCGCGCATCGCCTGCGATGAAATGGGCAGCCCGGCGGGCAAGGGTGGCAGGGTACGGAACACCTGCTCCAGACTCTCCACGCCGCACAAACCGCAGCCGGTACGGCCGGTCATGTTGCGCCTGCGCTGCTTGAGTTTCAGGAACGCATGGCCGGAAATTTCGCAATGCACGGTAACGCCCAGTTCGCTTTCCTCGACTGCCGCGCCACGAAACTCGGCTCGGGTTTCCACGATACCTTCGCTGAGCGCAAAGCCCAGCGCGAAACTTTCCAGGTCACAGGGTGTCGCCAGCATCACCGCATGTGAAACGTCGTTGAATTCCAGCGCCACCGGGACTTCGACTGCAAGCTGGTCCCGCTCTTCCGACCAGTGCCCGCCGCGCCAGCGCGATATAGCCTGGCGGCTGACGCATTCGATCTCCGGCGCGGCAAGTTTCGCGATGCTTGGTTTCATGGCATCAGGCTATGGATTTGGCCACGGCTTTGATTTTAATGTCCGGGGTTTTATTCCCGGTGCCTTCCCCCGCATTTTTCAACAAGTCATCCTGCACCTTGCTGAACCGGGTGTATTTTTTCTGCCAGTCGGAAGACTCCAGCACGGGCATCACCTGCACCGCGGTCACCTTGTACTCCGGGCAGTTGGTCGCCCAATCCGAGTTTTCCGTGGTAATGACATTCGCACCGGATTCGGGAAAATGGAACGTGGTATACACCACGCCCGGCTGCATGCGCTCCGACACTTTGGCACGCAACACCGTTTCTCCCGAACGGCTGTGTATGCCTACCCAGCCGCCGTCCCTGATGCCGCGTTCTTCGGCATCATGCGGATGGATCTCCAGAATGTCCTGCTGGTGCCACTGCACGTTCTCGGTGCGCCGGGTTTGCGCACCCACGTTGTATTGCGAAAGAATCCGGCCGGTGGTCAATATCAACGGGAATTTGCGCGTGACTTTCTCGTCGGTCGCCACGTATTTGGTGATGATAAACTTGCCCTTGCCGCGCACGAAATGGTCGATGTGCATGGTCGGCGTGCCGAGCGGCGCCTCGTCATTGCACGGCCACTGGATGCTGCCGAGCTGATCGAGCTTCTCGTAACTCACGCCGTGGAAAGTGGGGGTCAAACGCGCAATCTCGTCCATGATCTCGGAGGGATGCGCATAATCCATCGTGTAACCCATGCGCTGCGCCAGCAGCACCGTCACTTCCCAGTCCGCATAGACCGCCTTGGGCGGCATCACCTTGCGCACCCGCGAGATACGACGTTCCGCGTTGGTAAAGGTGCCGTCCTTTTCCAGGAACGACGAACCCGGCAAGAACACATGCGCATACATCGCGGTCTCGTTCATGAAAATGTCCTGCACCACGATGCACTCCATCGCGGACAGCGCGGCGGTGACATGCTGGGTGTTCGGGTCGGACTGTACGATGTCTTCGCCCTGGCAATACATCCCCATGAAGCTTCCATCCAGCGCGGCATCGAACATGTTCGGGATGCGCAATCCGGGTTCGGGCTGGATCTCGACTCCCCATGCCTGCTCGAACAGGTGGCGGGTGGTCGAGTCGGACACGTGGCGATAGCCCGGCAACTCGTGCGGGAAGGAACCGATGTCGCAGGAACCCTGCACGTTATTCTGCCCGCGCAGCGGATTCACCCCGACGCCCTCGCGGCCTATATTGCCGGTTGCCATCGCCAGATTGGCAATCCCCATCACGGCAGTCGAGCCCTGCGCATGTTCGGTTACCCCCAGGCCGTAATAGATCGCGGCATTGCCGCCGGTCGCGTACAACCGCGCCGCGCCGCGCACCAGTTCTGCCGGCACGCCGGTGATCTCCTGCATGGCCTCGGGCGAATTCTCCGGCAGCGCGACAAAGTCCCGCCACTGCTGGAAGGCCTTGTCCTCGCAGCGCTGGGCGATGAAATCGGTTGCCAGCAGGCCCTCGGTGACGATCACATGGGCTATTGAAGAAAGCATGGCAACATTGGTGCCGGGCTTGAGCGGCAGATGGAAGTCGGCCCTGACATGCGGCGAGCGCACCAGGTCGATATGGCGCGGATCGATCACGATCAGCTTTGCCCCGTTCAGCAGGCGTTTTTTCATGCGCGATGCGAACACCGGGTGGGCATCGGTAGGGTTGGCGCCGATCACCATGATCACATCGCTGTGCTCCACGGATTTGAACGTCTGTGTACCGGCGGATTCACCCAGTGTCTGTTTCAAGCCGTAGCCGGTGGGCGAATGGCACACCCTGGCGCAGGTGTCGACGTTGTTGTTGCCGAATGCGGTGCGCACCAGTTTCTGCACCAGATAGCCCTCTTCATTGGTGCAGCGCGAGGAGACGATGCCGCCAATAGAGTCGCGCCCGTATTTTTTCTGGATGCGCCTGAATTCCGCGGCGGCGTAATCCAGCGCTTCGTCCCAGCTCACTTCCTTCCAAGGGTCGGTGATCTTGCCGCGTATCATCGGCTTGAGAATGCGGTCCTTGTGCGTCGCGTAGCCCCACGCGAAGCGGCCTTTCACGCACGAGTGTCCTTCATTGGCCTGGCCGTTCTTGTCGGGAACCATGCGCACCACCTCGCTGCCCTTCATCTCCGCCTTGAAGGAACAGCCCACGCCTCAATAGGCACAGGTCGTCACCACGCTGTGTTCCGCCTGGCCCAGTTCGATTACGGTTTTTTCCTGCAGGGTGGCGGTCGGGCATGCTTGCACGCACGCGCCGCACGACACGCATTCGGAATCCATGAACGGCTGGTCCTGTCCCGGCGAGACACGCGACTCGAAACCTCGCCCGGATATCGTCAGGGCATAAGTGCCCTGGGTTTCCTCGCAGGCGCGCACGCAGCGGTTGCACACGATGCACTTGGAAGGGTCGTAAGTGAAATAGGGATTCGATTCATCCTTCTGGCTGTGGATATGATTCTCGCCTTCGTATCCGTAGCGCACCTCGCGCAATCCGGTGACGCCGGCCATGTCCTGCAATTCGCAATTGCCGTTGGCCGCGCAGGTCAGGCAGTCCAGCGGATGGTCGGAGATGTAGAGTTCCATCACCCCTTTGCGCAGCGCCTGCAGTTTGGGCGTCTGGGTGCGCACTTTCATGCCGCGCTCCACCTGGGTGGTACATGACGCGGGATAACCCTTGCGTCCCTCGATTTCCACCAGGCACAAGCGGCACGAGCCGAACGGTTCAAGGCTGTCCGTCGCGCACAGTTTGGGCACATTCACGCCGCTTTCGGCGGCCGCGCGCATGATCGAAGTCCCGGCTGCAACGGTTACCTGCATGCCGTCTATCTCCAGCGTGACTTCCTGCTCCGCGATGCGCCGCGGCGTGCCGAAATCCTTTTCATTGAGTTGTTCAAGCATGATGATCTCCTGTGGCAGCGTCTTTAATATTTGGCTAAACCGGAATTTTTTTAACAAAATCCCGGGGGAAATGATTCAGCGCGGACAGCACCGGATAAGGTGTCATGCCGCCCATCGCGCACATCGAACCGTTCAGCATCGTGTCGCACAGGTCGCGCAGCAGTTCGACCTGCGCTTCCGTGTCCTGCCCGGCGATGATCTTGTCCATCACCTCCACGCCCCGCGTCGCGCCTATCCTGCACGGCGTGCATTTGCCGCAGGATTCGATCGCGCAAAATTTCATCGCATAGCGCGCCAGCTTTGCGAGGTCCGCGCTGTCGTCGTGCACGACGATGCCGCCGTGCCCGAGCACTGCCCACAAAGCCGTGTACGCCTCGTAATCCAGGGGCGTGTCCCATTGCGATTCCGGCAGATAGGCGCCCAGCGGCCCTCCCACCTGCACCGCCTTGATTGGACGACCCGATGCGGAGCCGCCGCCGAAGTCGTACATCAGTTCGCGCAACGTCACGCCGAACGCCTTCTCGATCAGGCCGCCCTGTTTTATGTTGCCCGCCAGCTGGAACGGCAGCGTGCCGTGCGAACGCCCCATGCCATAATCCTTGTAAAACGCCGCGCCCCTGTCGAGGATGATGGGCACACTGGCCAGCGAGATGACGTTGTTGATCACGGTGGGTTTGCCGAACAGCCCGGCGATCGCGGGCAGCGGGGGTTTGGCGCGCACGATGCCGCGTTTGCCTTCGAGACTCTCCAGCAGCGAGGTTTCCTCGCCGCACACGTAAGCTCCGGCGCCTTTGCGCACTTCCAGTTCAAAGCTGTTTCCGGAATTCAATATATTCGGACCCAGGTAGCCCGCCTTGCGGGCCGCGGCGATCGCTTCGTTCAGTATTGTTATCGAATGGGGATATTCGCTGCGCACATAGATGTAACCCTGTGTCGCACCGACCGCGAGCGCGGCGATGGTCATGCCCTCGATCAGTACAAAGGGGTCTCCCTCCATCAGCATGCGATCAGCGAACGTGCCCGAGTCGCCCTCGTCGGCATTGCACACGATATATTTTTGCGCAGCAGCCGTGTTCAGCACCGTCTTCCATTTGATGCCGGTCGGAAAGGCCGCGCCGCCGCGCCCGCGCAAACCGGAGTCGGTCACCTGCTGCACGATGGCCGCAGGCTGCATGGTCAGCGCCTTGCGCAAGCCCTGAAAACCGTCATGCGCGAGATAATCCTCCAGCGACAGCGGATCGGTGATGCCGACGCGCGCAAAGGTCAGCCTCTCCTGCTTTTTCAAATACGCCAGTTCTTCGGTCAGCCCCAGATTCAAGGCGTGCTTGCCGCCGTTCTGGAAGTTTGCATCAAACAACGCGCCGACGTCTTCCGCGCTCACCGGCCCGAAGGCGACGCGCCCGCGCGCTGTTTGCACCTCGACCAGCGGCTCCAGCCACAGCATGCCGCGCGACCCGTTGCGCACCAGTTCCACGGCCATGTTGCGCCGCGCTGCCTCGGCCAGTATGTTTTTCGCCAGGGCATCGGCGCCGAGCGCCAGAGCGGCCGAGTCTCCGGGCACAAAGATCTTTATGCTCATGTCTTGATTCCCATTTGCTCGATCAGGCGATCGAATTTTTCCGGCGTGACGCGCGCATGCAATTCCTCGCCCACCATCAATGCCGGCGAGGTCGCGCACAGCCCCAGGCAATACACCGGCTTCACTTCGCATTCGCCGTGCTTGCTGCCCGCCAGTCTTTGCTTCGCGTGTTCGACCAATCGCTCCGCCCCCATGCTCTGGCATGCCTCGGCGCAGCAGATCTCTATCGTGTGCCTGGCTGGCGGGGTTGTGCGAAAATGGTGGTAGAAGGTGATCACGCCATGCACTTCGGCGCGGGAAAGATTCAGCGCGGAGGCGATCTGCTGGATGGAATCGGGTGGAATGAATCCCAGCGCTTCCTGGATATCATGCAATATCGGCAGCAGCGCGCCGGGTCGGTTTTGCTGCGAGGAGATTATGGAAGCAATGCTCTCGGTATGGCGGGCAAGGTTCATCTGGTTTTTTCCTCGTATGCCGGGTAAATTATCGGATATCATAATATGCAATTTTGAACATGTTTATGCTTTATAATTATTCAGCCCAAATCATTTTCAGGCAAGTTAGCACAGAGCTTTCAATCCCTCAATAGGTTATTAATTACATATATGAGTTTTGAAATTCACCCCGAATGGAGCCTGAAGAAAAGCAAGGGGGCCACTGTATCTTTGCCTTTGCTGCTGAGTTTACTCACCTCCATTCGCGACAGCGGCAGCATCAGCAGGGCGGCAGCCAGCGAGAAGCTTTCCTACCGCCACGCATGGGGGATGCTGCGCGATTTCGAACTGGAGTTTTCCGCCCCGTTGTTGCTGAAATCCAGGGGCAAGGGCACGTCATTGACGCCGCTGGCAGAAAAGCTGATATGGGCTGACAAGCGCATCACCGCGCGCCTCACGCCGATACTGGAAAGTTTCGCCTCCGAACTGGAAGCCATCCTGACCAGAGCCTCGACCGCGTTGCGCATCACCGCATCTCACGGCTTTGCAGTCGAGGCGCTGATCCAGCGGCTCGGTTCGGACAACGTGCCCGTTGAAATCAATTATCGCAGCAGCCTCGAGGCCGTAGCGGCCCTTTCCCACGACGAATGCGACCTGGCAGGATTTCACGTGCCGGTCGGTGAATTCAAGCATGCAGCGCAACCCTATCTGAAATGGCTGGATCCGCGGCAGCATGCGCTGATACATTTGGCGTATCGAAGCCAGGGATTATTCATCGCCAAGGGCAATCCGAAAAAAATACGGGGTTTGGTCGATTTGCTGCGCAAAGACTTGCGCTTCGTTAACCGGCAAACAGGATCGGGCACAAAAATATTGCTGGAACTGCTGCTTGCCAAGGAAAACATCGACAGCAAAGACATCGCGGACTATGACATCGCCGAATACACCCATTCGGCCGTGGCCGCCTATGTCGCCAGCGATATGGCCGACGTGGGCTTCGGCGTGGAAACCGCAGCCAGGCGATTCGACCTGGATTTCATCCCTATAGCACGGGAAAATTATTTTTTTGCCTGCAAGGCTGGCGCCCTGAACCAGAGCCAGCTTAAATCCACGCGCGCCATCATGCTGAGCACATCGTTCCGCGACTCCGTTAACGTGCTGGCGGGATACGATGGCAAACAGTCAGGCTCGATGGTCACTTTTGAAGACGCGTTTTCCTGACCATGCAGATGCGCCTCAACGGGATGCTTAGGCGCTTCATTCCCTGCGTGATGGTCTGCGCAATATCTGGCGGCATGGCCCGGGCGCAGACTGACGAATTTCCCCAGAAGGTCGACGGGGATATCGGTGTTGGCACTTACTACATATCGCGCATCGTCCGCGGCCAGGCCAATCAGGTCACCGAACTGCCCTATGGCAATTTCGACTACCACAGGATGTTCATGCGGGTAGATACGCTGGGCTTGAAAACAAGCAATCTGGGCAACGGCTATCTTGAGATCACGACCAAATTCAACCAGGATGGATTTAACACCAACGGTACCAAACTGTCCGGATTTCGAAGCAGGCAGGACTCATTGCCGCTAGGCCTGGGTACGTTGCAGACAACATCCTTCGGCGCACTCCTGGTCCACGCCTATCATGACATCAACGAGTCCGGGGGAAACCTGTTCGACATGACTTATTTCAGCGAACTGGACGCTACACGGCTGACTTTTTATCCGCTGGCTGGTGCGGAATACCAGTCCAGAAATTACGTGAGCTACTATTACGGCGTCTCGAATCAGGAAGCCGCGCTAAGCCAGTATGCCGTTTACCACCCCACCGGTGTGTTCAATCCGTTTATAGGGATGATGTGCGACGCCAAATTGACGGAGACATACCATCTCAATCTTTATCTGGGCCGCAAATGGCTGGGCAATGCCATTCAATCCAGCCCCATCGTTAATAAAAGCGTAATGGATACGGG
This sequence comes from Gallionella sp., assembly GCA_027311105.1. Classification (GTDB taxonomy): domain Bacteria; phylum Pseudomonadota; class Gammaproteobacteria; order Burkholderiales; family Gallionellaceae; genus Gallionella. Next base: position 328 of record DAICZN010000010.1, on the reverse strand, counting down.
CTTTATCGCGCTGGCTTATCGCTTCGAATAAATCAGGGTTTACTTCTGCATCCCCTTGCCGGGGGACAGGAAAGCCGGGCTCGCTGCCGTGCATTACCCCGACCCGGCCCCGTTATGTTCCGTGTCATTTTTCATCGCACTGGCAACATCAGCCGGCGTATCCAGGTCGAAGAAGCTGCGCAATCCCGGGTCGGCTGCCAACAGCTCCGACTCATCCACATAGCGAACCTGCAACTGCTCCAGAATAGCGCGCAGACTGTTTCTTCCGCCATAGGCCAGGTGCGCGCGTATCACGCCCAGACAGGCTGTCGCATAGTATGCCGCCAGC
>DAICZN010000009.1 GCA_027311105.1 Gallionella sp. | reverse complement strand
AAGATCGTCGACGAGATCATTGCCGCGAACCCGGCCCAGGTGGCCGAGTACCGCAGCGGCAAGGAAAAGGTGTTCGGCTTTTTTGTCGGCCTGGCGATGAAGGCCAGCAAGGGCAAGGCCAATCCGGCGCAGCTGAACGATGTGCTGAAGAAAAAATTGTCCGGATAGATTTTCCGCAGCCCCAAAAATAAAAAACCGTATCCCTGCGGTTTTTTATTTGCCTGCCTGAACCCGGCGTTATTTCAGGAGACCTTCCGCTTTCATCGCGGCCTGCACGGCGGGGCGGGTGGCGATGCGCGCGATGTATCCCTGTATATTTGGAAATGCGGCGAGATCGAAACCGACGAGTTTGCACCAGCTTAGCACCACGAACAGGTACGCGTCCGCCACGGTGAAATGATCACCCGTCAGATAAGGCCGGTTCGCCAACTGTGTTTCCACATGGCCCAGGCGCTTGGTCAGGTGGTTGCGCGCATGGGTTCTTACTTCTTCAGTCATGTCCTTGTTGAACAACGGGCTGAAGGATTTGTGCAGCTCGCTGCTGATAAAGTTGAGCCACTCCTGCAGGCGGTAGCGCTCCATCGTGCCGGCCTTGGGTGCCAGGCCGGAGCCGGGTTTCTGGTCGGCGATGTACTGCAGCACGACAGCGCATTCGGTCAAGATGCTGCCGTCATCCAGCTTGATCGTCGGCACGTATCCATTGGGGTTGATCTGCATGAAATTTTCACCGCCGACTGTCATCTTGGTGGATTTGATCAAGCGGTCGATTTCGAAAGGCATGCCGGTTTCATGCAGCGCGATGTGCGCGGAGAGTGAACAGGCTCCCGGTGAATAATACAGTTTCATAATCGCTTCCTTGTATGGTGAGGTGTGCACCGCCGCCAATATACTCCCGGGCGGTGAATGAGAGGCAAACCCGCGTCTGGACTTATTTTTTCATGACCGACATTTTGTCCACAAAAATGATCTTGTCGAATTTCCGGTTCAGCGATTTGCTGGTGAAGTTGTGCATCACCACGCCATCATCCGGGTAGCTGACCGTATCGCCCCTGGCGACTTTGGTCGTGGTCGTGGCGATCCATACCGGTCCCTTTTCGGTGCTGACCTGGATATAGGTATATATCGAGGCATCCATCGTGTCCAGCACTTTGCCCTTGTTGGCAAATGCCGTGCTTGCAAAGGCATTTGACTGGGGTGCCACAACTGCGGTGCCGGCAAGAACAAACAGGGCCAGCAGGGAAAAGATAAATTTCATCACGGCTTCCTTGAGATAAACAGGTTGAAAATACCCGGGATTCTGCAAATTTCAATCAGGCATTCTGTTGTCCGGGCCCGCGCGGTTTGCGCGGTGCCTTGGCAAACAGGCTGTCATACAGCCAGCGCGGCAGGCAGTCGAGCAGGCGGCCGACCAGCGCCATTTGCCACGGGATCACGGCGAAAGCGCATTGCCGTTCGATGGCGCGCGCGATGCGCTGCGCAGCATCGTCCGCATCCAGGATGAACGGCATGGGGTAGGGGTTGACTGCGGTCATCGGGGTCCTGATGTAGCCGGGACAAATCGTGACGACCCTGACCCCGCTGCCATGCAGCTCAACCCGCAGGGATTCCAGATAGGAGATCGCCGCAGCCTTGGAGGCGGAGTAGGCGCTTGCGCCGGGCAAGCCGCGGAAGCCCGCCACGCTGGCGATGCCGGCCAGGGTACCCCGTTGCGCCGCGCGCATTGCCGCAACAAAGGGTTGAAAAGTCTTCACGATGCCCAGCACGTTGATGTCCATCACTTGCTGAAAAGCTTCGATGTCCTGGGCGTGTTCGGTAAGTGTTCCTACGCTGACCCCGGCGTTGGCGATGACGATGTCCGGGACGCCGGCGCGTGCGATGAAATCGCTTGCCGCATGCTGCACCGCGGGCGAATCGCGCACATCGAGGGCATAACAAAACACTTTGCCGGGAAATTCCGCGCTGAGAGCTTGCAATAATTCGCCGCGCCGGGCGAACGCGGCTAAAGTCGCGCCGCGTTCAAGATAATGGCGTGCCAGGGCAAGGCCCAGGCCGCCCGACGCGCCACTTATTACTACACGCAGCGGCATTGCTGTTTTATGAAAGTGACCAATGCGCCGCGGCGTTTCCGGGGGTTATCTGTGAGTATCATTTAGCTGCGGTGTGATTTGCGCGCCAGCACGATTACTTCTTTCAGTGCGCGGACCAGGTCTTCAGGTTGCAAACCCTCGATCACATATTTTCCGTCCACGACCAATGTGGGCGTGCCGCTGATGCTGTAAAGGCGGATCATCTGTTTGGCGCGCGTAACCCTGCTCTGTACGGAGAAGGAGCTGTAAGCGGCGGAAAATTTCGCGGCGTCCACGCCATGCCTGGCCACGAATTGGGCGATCTTGGCTTCGTCGCTCAGGTCGATATTGTCTTCATTCCATGCGCGATACAGGGCATCGTGCAGTTGTTCGAGCTGCCCCATGCTTTGGAGCGCGTAGAAGGTGTTCGCCATCGGTTCCCAGGAATCACGGAACACGGTGGGCACGTAAGTCAGCTGGACATCCCTGGGCATGGTCTTTTCCCACTGGCTCAACAGCGGATGCAAATGGAAGCAGTGCGAGCAGCCATAAAAGAAAAACTCCAGCACTTCGATTTTTTTGGTTTCGGTCGGCTGTGGCGGATTCAACAGGGTGTAATCCTTGCCCAGCTCCGCTGCCGCAAATGCCGTGCCGCTCGCCAAAAGCAGCAGTGCCACAACCAGACTCTTGATCATGGTCAGCAGTTTTGCAATCGGTGCCTGGTTGTCCCGCAGTTCTGACAAATTCTTCATATACACTCCTCGAGATAATTGAAAACGATTACTGCGCACGCATCGGGGTGCTGTTCACCCCGTTTTGTTTCAAAAAGTTGCTCGCGCGATTGATGTCGTCGGCGCTTTTGTATGGCCCCAGGCGCACGCGATACCATACGCCCTTGTCGGGGATGACGGCGGTCTGGATGTTGGATTCGACTCCAAGAAGGGCAAGCCTGGCCTTGAGTTTTTCGGCATCGCCGATATTGGAAAAGGATCCCGCCTGCAGTATCTGCGGTGCATAAGCGGGAGCCGGCTTGTTGTTTGCCGCACCGGAATTTTCAACCGGCCTGGCCTTCTCAGCCGGCCTGGCAGGAACAGCAGCGTTCCCGCCCTGTTTGTTGGTCAGCACGTTATAGAATTCGAAACGCTGTTTGCCATCCCCCGTTGTCGCAGGCGCCTTGTCTGTCGCGGCGGGAGCTGCCGGCTTGGCGGTGTCCGGCAGTGGCTTCGGCAAAGCCGGCTGCGCCTTGTTCGTAAAAGGACTGGGCGATTTCATCAGATACCATGCCACCCCGGCTGCCAGGCTGACACCGATTACCGTACCGCCAAGTATCCCCGCCCATAACAAATTCCCGCCTTTGCGCGGTGCGCTGGATCTGTTGCCGCTGTCCCTGCCCATGTTGTATCCGTTCTCTTTAATCAGTTTGCCCCGGTATAGGGTTTGCCCGGGATTATCACATCCTTGCGGGTTACATTCTTTCCGGCGCGCCCACACCCAGCAAGGCTAATCCGTTATGTATCACTTGTGCCGCCGCGGCGATCAGTGCCAGGCGTGCCAACTTGACTGCTGCGTCATCGACCAGAAAACGCGAGGCATTATAGTAGCTGTGGAAATCCGCCGCCAACTCCTTCAGGTAAAAGGCGACCAGGTGCGGCGCCAGTTCCAGTGCGGCGTTCTCGATCACCTGGGGATAATCGATCAGCCGTTGCAGCAAGGCTGTTTCGTATTCGCTGTCCAGCAGGCCGACATCCGCCTGCAGCAGGGCGTGCCGCTCGCCCCCCCATTGCGCCAGCACCGCGCTGATGCGGGCATGGGCATACTGGATGTAGTAAACGGGATTGTCGTTGCTCTTCGATTTTGCGAGGTCGATGTCGAACACCAGTTGCGAGTCCGGGTGGCGCGCGGCCAGAAAATAACGCGTCGCGTCGCAGCCCACTTCGTCGATCAGGTCGCGCAGCGTGACGTAGCTGCCCGCGCGCTTGGAAATTTTCACTTCTTCGCCGTTTTTCAGCACTGTCACCATCTGGTGCAGCACATAATCCGGCCAGCCCTGCGGGATGCCGGCATCCAGCGCCTGCAATCCGGCCCGCACGCGCGTGATCGTGCTGTGGTGGTCGGCTCCCTGCTCGTTGATGACGCGCGTGAATCCGCGCCGCCACTTGTCCAGGTGATAGGCCACGTCAGGCACGAAATAGGTGTAAGTGCCGTCGCTCTTGCGCATCACCCTGTCCTTGTCGTCGCCGAAAGCGGTGGTGCGCAGCCACAGTGCATCGTCCTGCTCATAGGTGTGGCCGCTGGCGATCAGCCTGTCGACAGTCTCCTTCACCTTGCCGTCGGTATACAGCGCGGATTCCAGCGAGTACACGTCGAAATTCACGCCGAAAGCGCGCAGGTCGAGGTCCTGCTCGCGGCGCAGGTAGGCCACCGCGAAATGGCGGATCGCCTCGGCATCGTTCACATCGCCCGACCCCTGGACATGCTGGTCGTCAGCATCGACTGTTTCCCGGGCCAGATATGCGTTGGCGACATCCGCAATGTAATCGCCGCGATAGCCCGCTTCAGGCCAGTCCGGGTGGTCCGGCGCGATGCCCATGCAGCGCAATTGTACCGACCGCGTCAGGTTGTCGATCTGCACACCCGCATCGTTGTAGTAAAACTCGCGTGTCACATTCCAGCCCGCCGCGTGCAGCACGCTGCACAGACAATCCCCCACTGCCGCGCCGCGCCCGTGACCCACATGCAGCGGCCCGGTCGGGTTCGCCGAGACGAACTCCACGCCCACCTTGCGTCCCGCGCCGAGATGGATGTGCCCATAGCCCGCGCCGGCCTGCAGCACGCCGTGCACCACATGCTGCTTGGCTGCGATGGTGACGAATACGTTGATGAATCCCGCGCCGGCGATCTCCAGCCTTTCGATCACGTCGGATTCCGGCAGTGCCGCGATCAGCGCCTGGGCGATGTCGCGCGGCGCTTTGCGCAACGGCTTGGCCAGCTGCATTGCCAGGCTGCAGGCGTAATCGCCGTGCGTTGCCAGTTTGGGGCGCTCGATCAGTATCTCGGTTTGCCCCGAACCGTTTTTTGATAATTCGGGTGCGACTTCGCGCAAAGCCTGTGCGAACAATTCGGACAAATGGGATTTGAAATTCAATACGACAGACATGAAACAGCACCTTTAGAGAGGCGCGGATTATAGCAGTTTGGAGTTACCTTATGACGCTTCCCGGACAATCATGCAGCAGTATGCTGTCGCCGGTTGCAGCCTGGGCAGGCCCAAATCTCAATGTCGCGGGCTCCCCGGGGCATCATGGGCCAGGTAGGCATCATCCTTGTATATCCGCGCGAGCAACTGGTTGAAAGCCGGCTGGCGCTCCGCGGTGGTTGGGCGCAGCACACCCTGTTCCTGCAGGATAGAGATCAGTTTGGTCGGCGCCACGCGCTTGTCGCCAACGATCTCCACATGGCCCGCGTGCACCAGCACTTTCCTTGCGCGCGGATCGGCCTCAATCAGCGGATTGCGTTGCTCGGCCAGGGAAAAAACATCATCACTTTCCACGCAATGCCCAGCTTTTTCCCGCCGGCAACTGCCACGCTCATCCGTGTCGATCTTCAGATAATTGCTGACCTGCTTATCCAGTGTTCCCGGTTCGCGGATGAAGCGGGAGCTGTAGGTGATATCCGCCCATTTTGCGCCGGTCACCAAATAACAGCTCGCGGTCAACAAGCCCAAAGTGAGGGGGTGCAGCCAGGTCCTGCCGCAGGTTTGGGCAGAAGCAATGCCATCAAACGGGCCGGAGATGGTGACCAGGCGCAGATCGGCATGACGTGTTTGAGGAGTCATGGACGGCAGTTCGGTGAGCGACTTGTGTGCGATCAGTGCGCCCATGCTGTGGCCGATAATGGTGACCTGTGGTACGCGGGTTTTGTCGGTGAGCTGGTCGACGGCGCGCCGCAATTCTGTAGCGCTGTGTGTAAGCCCGTCACGGTCGTTGTAGCTGAAACAGATGCTCTGCTGGCCGTGGAAGGCCAGCACCTGGGCCAGACCCCGGAATTGCCCGGAGGAGCCGAAGCAGCCATGCACCAGCACGTTGACCGGCTGGCTTGAATTCAGGTGCAGGCTGCGATCCGGGTTGTCCGTGCAGGGGCCCAGGCCCGGAATATCAAGCGAGATATCCGCCGGGGGCAGGCGGCCTGTCTCAATCTCGAGGTAGGCGGGGTTCGGCGGTTCGATACCGGCGCATCCTCCGAGCAGGGCGGCGGCGAGCATGGCCGCAGGTTTCGTGAATAGTCCGGTACGGAACCCGGCAAAGACTGAACACAGGGCTGTGCGCCGGAAATCAAGTGCATGCGGCAATCCCGGAGCGGGCATTGGACTGATACTGTCGTTGCGCACAAGCGGTTCCATAGACTGATTTGCTAATCCACAGCCGGCAACCGTATCGTGTACTGACCCGACTTTTCGTCGCGCACTACAACAAGCAGTTTGCGGCTGTGCGCATCCTCCACCAGCTCCTTGAACGAGCGATAGCCATAATATGATTCGGTGAATCCCGGTTTGCGGCGCTGCATGGTTGTCTTGACCATGGAGCCCCAGATTTTCTCGTCCGAGCCGCGTTCGGCGATCAGGGCCTCGACGGTCTCGACGATAAAATCGAGTGCCTCCTGGCGCTTGTCGTCTTCACCCTTTGCCGCGGGCTGTTTGGTTTTACTTGCGGCAGCTTTTACCGGTGTCTTTTTCTCGGCGCGTTTTTGTTTCGCTTCCTGCGCGCGCACGAGGTCGTCATAAAAAATGAATTCGTCGCAGTTGGCGCTGAGCAGGTCCGAGGTGGAATCCTTCACGCCGATGCCGATCACGTACTTGTTGTTCTCGCGCAGCTTGGAAACCAGCGGGGAAAAATCCGAGTCGCCGCTGATGATGACAAAGGTGTCGACGTGGGCCTTGGTGTAGCACAGGTCGAGGGCGTCGACGACCATGCGGATGTCGGCGGAGTTTTTTCCCGACTGGCGCACGTGCGGTATCTCGATCAGCTCGAAGGCCGCTTCGTGCATCGTCGCCTTGAATTCCTTGTAGCGGTCCCAGTCGCAATAGGCTTTCTTGACGACGATGCTGCCCTTGAGCA
>DAICZN010000003.1 GCA_027311105.1 Gallionella sp. | reverse complement strand
TGCAGGGCGCCACGCTCGCGGGCCAACCCTACATGCTGGCCGCGCACACCGGGAAGCCGGTGCTGGTGCACTTCTGGGCGACCTGGTGCCCGATCTGCCGCGCCGAACAGGGCTCCATAGCTGCGATCGCGCATGACAATCCGAACGTGATCACCGTCGCGATGCAGAGCGGCACGGCTGCGGAAATTATCCGGCACATGCGGGAACAGGGGATAGCTTTCCCCGTGCTGAACGACCAGGACGGATCCCTCTCCGCCGCGTGGGGCGTGCATGCGGTGCCCGCCAGCTTCATCATTTCGCCCGACGGCCAGGTGCGCTTCATCGAGGTCGGCTACACCACCGGCATCGGCCGAAGGCTGAGGCTTTGGCTGGCTGGCATTTGACGCATGCGGCAACGCGCGGGCTGATATCCTGCGGAAACGCCGGACAATCCCGGTTTTGTCATTCCCTGTTTCGGGAATGAGCATTGCGATAAAAGTATTCGCCATGAATTTCGGAATGCCCCGTGGCCGAACCGCCTGTTGCGCAGGCAAAGATTGAATTGCAAAACCGCACGGCGCAACGGAAAATACCGGGCAGGAAAAGGCATGTTGTCCAATGAAGTGCAATCGAACCGAACTTGCGCCATACAAGGGAGAACAAAATGAAACGATCGGTTATCAGTCCTTCAATATCACTCCTGTTTTCCTTGCTTGTCCTCGCCCTGTTCAGCGGTTGCGCAGGAACCACCCAGCATGTCACGCGCACCGTCGATTACCTTTATCCCGATACCAAAGCACCCATCGTTACGCCAAGCGTTCCGGTGCTGACCCTGCCCCTGCGCGTGGGCATTGCTTTTGTTCCGGGTGGGGGCGGAGAAAACATCCGGTATGGCGGCGGATTCCACCCCGGCACGTTTGTATTGACCGAAGAAAAAAAGATGGCGCTCATGCAGGAAGTCGCCGACCATTTCGGAAAATATACTTTCATCAGGGACATCACGCTGATCCCCTCGGCTGACCTCACCCGCGGCGGCAGTTTCGCCAACCTTGATCAGATTCGGGCCACCAGGAATGTGGATGTCATCGCGCTGCTATCCTTCGACCAGGTGCAGTTCACTGATGAAGGTGCGGCCAGCCTCACTTACTGGACGCTGATCGGCGCGTATATCGTTCCAGGGGAAAAAAACGAAACGCATACCCTGCTGGATGCGGTTGTATACGACATCAAGAGCCGCAAGATGCTGTTTCGCGCTCCCGGCACCAGTGTCATCAAAAGCAGCTCAACCCCGGTAAATCTCTCCGAACAGCTCCGCGCAAGCAGCGATCAGGGCTTCAACCGGGCCGCAAAGGATATGATTGTCAACCTGGACGAACAACTTGCGCGCTTCAGGGAAAAGGCCAGGGAGAATCCTGCTGAATTCAAGGTCGTAAAATAACCGGGAACAATGCGCGGGAAGCGGATTGCGATGGCCGCAACACGCATTCCCCGGCCCCGGTTTTTTGCATCGATGATTTTAAATGGAGGGAGGCACAGTGAAAACCACAGGTATCAGTCTTTTTACCGCATTGGCAATCTCGCTATTGGTCGTTGCCTTGTTCGGGGGATGCGCCACCGGCGCGACGAAAAACGCAACCAGCGTGGTTGATTATCTGTTCCCGGACACCAAAGATCCCGTTGTCACGCCCGGCATCCCGGTACTCACGCTGCCTGTGCGCGTGGGTATTGCATTCGTGCCAAGCGGCAGTCCGGGGCGCAGCAGCCGTTATGGTGCAGGGGGGTTTGGCTCATTTCAGGGCGGCAATCTCGCGCTTACCGAAAAGAAGAAGAACGACCTCATGCAAGCGGTTGCCGATCGCTTCAAGAAATACCCCTTCGTCAAGGATATCGAAATCATCCCCTCTGCCTATCTCAAGCCGGGCGGCAGCTTTGCCAATCTCGACCAGATACGCACGATGTACGGGGTGGATGTCATCGCGCTGCTGTCCTACGACCAGGTGCAGTTCACCGACGAGGGAACACTCAGCCTCACGTATTGGACCATCGTCGGGGCCTATGTGATTCCCGCCGAGAAGAATGACACGCAGACCATGCTCGATGCTGTTGTCTACGACATACCCAGCCGCAAGATGCTGTTCCGCGCACCCGGCCTGAGCCACATCAGGGGTTCGGCCACACTGGTCAACCAAAGCGAGCAGCTGCGCGCCGACAGCGGCAAGGGTTTTGACGATGCCTCGAAAGAACTGATCGTAAACCTGGATGAACAACTCGCGCATTTCAGGGAAAAGGTGAAGGAACGCCCTGAGGAATTCAGGGTCGTGAATTCGCCGGGATATAGCGGCGGAGGATCGGGCGGCGGAAGCATCGATCCGGTCTCGCTGTTGCTGCTCTCCGGACTGGGAGGATGCTTCCTGTGGATGCGAAAACGCATCTGACCCCGGCGCACATGCCCGTCTGGACACTGGCGATTTGCGCCGCCGCGCTGCTTGTTTTCTTCATGCCCGGACTGGGGGCGCTGCTGGTCTATGACCGCGCCGCAATCGCCCAAGGCGAACTGTGGAGACTGGTGACCGGCAATCTGGTGCATCTCTCGGTTACACATCTGGCCTATGATCTGGCCGCATTCCTGATCGCGGGCACGATCATCGAAATGCGCGGTTACCGGCATTTCGCTTTGCTGTGCACTTCGGCAGCGATGCTGATCGGCATTGCCATCCAAGGGCTTAAACCCGAGCTGAATTTTTATGGCGGCCTTTCCGGCGTGGTGACTGCCGCAATCACCTATCTGTGCCTGCAGGGGCTGACTGAGAAGGGAACCTGGCGCTGGCTGTGCGCCGCGATGCTGGCTGGTCTGGCCGCCAAGTCCTGGGTCGAACTGGTGCCGGGAAAATCCTTGTTGGCGGCCGTCAGCACGGAAGCTTTCGTGCCGGTACCCCTGAGCCACTTGACCGGGGCCGCCAGCGCGATCCTGCTGTTTGTGCTGATGCGCTTGTCGGCAAGCATGGGGCAGGCGAAGACTGCCATGCACCCGTAGAACTGGAATTATAATCGGGGCTTCGGCAGCCACCCGCGCCTCAAGCGATGAGGCAGGCTCATGAACAGGCAAACCACAGGTCCCTGGCGGCTGATGAATCCACACGGCAATCAATGACGCATGAACCTGAAAATAAATTCCCCGTGCTGACAAATCAGAATATCCCGGTCAGTATTTTCAACTCCGCCCTCGCCGCGGTCGACCCGTACAACGCAGTGCTCAACGCGACGCGGATCGGGCACGGCCGGTTGCAGATTGCCGGTGCAAGCTACGATCTTGACGCATGCGGGCGCATCATCGTGGTCGGTGCGGGCAAGGCCACGGCGCGCATGGCATCGGCGCTCGAAGAACTGCTCGGCAGCAAAATCTCCGCCGGTTTGATCATCGTCAAGGATGGGCACACAGCCCCGCTGAAAATCATCGGGCAGGTGGAGGCATCCCACCCGGTTCCGAACGAGGCCGGGACCGCGGGCGCGCAACGCATCCTGCAGATGGTGCGCGGCGCCGATGAAAAGACGCTGGTCATCTGCCTGCTCTCGGGCGGTGCCTCCGCGCTGCTGATTGCGCCTGCTGCAGACGTGACGCTGCAGGACAAGCAGGAAACGACCCGGCTGTTGCTGAATGCGGGCGCATCGATCAACGAGCTGAACGCGGTGCGCAAGCATCTCTCTATGGTGAAGGGCGGCAGGCTGGCCCAGGCGGCCTTCCCGGCGCAACTGCTGACGCTGATCATCTCCGACGTGATCGGCGATGCGCTGGACGTGATCGGATCGGGGCCGACTTCGGCGGACAATTCCACCTTCGCCGGGGCATGGGCGGTGATTGAAAAATTCGGCCTGCGGAATAAATTGCCGCGCCGCGTGGCGGACCATCTGCAACGGGGCGTCACGGGCCGGGTGCCGGAAACCGTGAAAAAAAACGATCCCTGCCTGGACAGGACGCGCAACGTGATCATCGCCGGCATCCACCAGGCGCTGGCCGCGGCAGCCGAAAAAGCCGCCCGGCTCGGATTTGCAACGAAGACAATCACCGACGCGCTGCAGGGCGAGGCGCGCGAGGCGGCGCAGTTTCTGGCACGGGCCGCGCGCGCGGAACTGGACGAGATGCAGGCGGGCGAGCGGCGCTGCCTGCTCTGCGGCGGCGAGACCACGGTCACGGTGCGCGGCACCGGCATGGGCGGCAGGAATCAGGAACTCGCGCTGGCGTTTGCGCTGGAGATCGAAGGCGAGCGTGGCGTGTCGCTGCTCTCCGCGGGCACCGACGGCAGCGACGGCCCGAATGATGCAGCAGGCGCGCTGGTCGCGGGCAATACGGCATCGCTGGCGCGGGAACTGGGAATCGACCCGCTCACCCACCTGGACAGCAACGACTCATACGCTTTCTTTCGGGATTTCGACACTGCGGCAGGCGCGCACAGTCATTTCAAGACCGGTCCGACCGGCACCAATGTGATGGACATCCAGATTGTGTTATTGGCCAAAGAGTAGCCACGCGCGGCGCAATCCGTCCGGGTTGGGATACACCCGGCCCGTGGAATCGCCCCCGGCTTGCCACCATCCACTTTTCCGTGGCGCGAGTATAATCCGCGCCATCTTCCAACCCCTAAGGAACCATCGTGTCATTGTCTACGCGCGTACAAGCCATCAAACCCTCCCCCACTCTTGCCGTCACCGCCAGGGCGGCGAAGCTGAAAGCCGAAGGCAAGGATATTATCGGGCTGGGCGCTGGCGAACCGGACTTCGATACGCCGCAGCACATCAAGGACGCGGCGATCGCCGCAATCAACAAGGGTTTCACCAAATACACCGCTGTGGGCGGCACGCCGTCGCTGAAAGCAGCGGTAATCGCCAAGTTCAAGCGCGACAACGGTCTGGACTATACCGCGAAGCAGATCCTGGTTTCGTGCGGCGGCAAGCAGAGCTTCTTCAATCTGGCATTGGCGGTGATCAATCCCGGCGACGAAGTGATCATTCCCGCGCCTTACTGGGTGTCGTATCCGGACATCGTGCTGATCGCGGAAGGCAAGCCGGTGATCGTGCAGGCGGGCATAGCGCAGGGCTTCAAGATGACACCCGCGCAACTGGAAGCGGCGATCACGCCCAAAACCAGAATGGTGGTGATCAACAGCCCGGGCAATCCTTCCGGCGCGGTTTACACGCTGGCAGAATTGCAGGCGCTCGGCGCTGTGCTGCGCAAGCATCCGAAAATATTGATCTCGACCGATGACATGTACGAGCACATCGCGCTGACCGACGAGAAGTTCGTCAATATTTTGAATGCCTGCCCCGACCTGTATCCGCGCACGATGGTGCTGAACGGCGTTTCCAAAGCCTACGCGATGACAGGCTGGCGCATCGGCTATGCCGGCGGCCCGGAAAATATCATCACCGCGATGGAGAACGTGCAGTCGCAAAGCACTTCGAACCCGACCTCGATCTCGCAGGTGGCGGCCGAGGCCGCGCTGAACGGCGACCAGGGCTGCATAGCGCCGATGCTGAAGGCGTTCCGCGAGCGCCATGTGTTCGTGGTGAATACATTGAACAGGATTCCGGGACTGAAATGCATTATGGCGGGAGGCGCGTTCTATGCGTTCCCCGATGCCAGCGCTGCGATCGCCAGGTTGCACAAGAAAGGCGTCATCAGGGAAGCCAACGACCTCGCGCTGTCCGAATATCTGCTGGTGGAAGCCGGCGTGGCCGTGGTGCCGGGCTCGGCGTTCGGCAGCGAGGGTTACATCCGCTTGTCGTTCGCGACCTCGATGGAAAATCTCAGGAATGCACTGGAGCGTATTGCGAAGGCGCTGGCCTGAGATTTCGGCGTAGGCTAATCTTCAAGTTATGCCGGAACCAAAATCTCAGGAATGCGCTGGAGCGCATTGCGAAGGCGCTGGCTTGATGCTCAAGTTTCCGGCTTGGCTAGGGCGCATAAATCAGGGTCGGGCTGTCTATCGTCCCGCCCATCCTGAGTTCTACAGGGGAAACGGTCTGGCCCGGCAACGACAGCGTGACACCCATCTTCCCGGACAATTGCTGCCTGGCGGTATCGACATCGAATGCGGCGATTGCGGATAATGCGCTGGCAGTGATCTTTGTCTGCTTAAATCGGTAAATACCGTTTTCGAACGAAAAGTTGCCGGACAGCCCGTCGTAATGTGTCCTGCCGCCGGGCAGGTTCTCCCTGCTAAGCTTGCGTGCCGTGTCGGCGATCTCCAGGCCGCTGATCGTCCCGTCGCTGGAGCTGAAGTTACCGTCCAGTGTCGCCGAGCCGGCCAGTTTGCCCAAATCTGCGGATGCCATTTTGAAGCGCGCCGAGCCATCGGCATTGCCATCCAGCAACTTGTTCAGTTTCTGCATATTTATCTTTTTCGCGCCCAGCGTCCCCTGTGCATTCCAGCCGGACCGCCAGTTGAGGTCGGCACTTCCCTGCACCGACCCGCCAAACAGCTGTCCGTCAAAATTCCCGATTACCAGTTCGCCGTTGCCCAGTTCGCCTTTTGCAGTCAGCGTATCAAATGTCCAGTTCGGCAACAAAGGCAAAGCACTGTCGCGCACCGTCAGGGCGATATTCAGTTTGTTTGCCGGGGTGACATTGATGCCGAGGTCATATTTCCCGCTGTTCGCGCGCAGATCGGCCCGGGTGAATTTCCCATCCGGATCAAAATCCAACATACCCTCTATCCCGGTCAGCTCAAGCGCATCCGCATCCAGTGTGCCGTTGGCGATCACCATGCGGCTTACCGGAAACCTCTCATCGCCGGCCATCCTTTGCATCCATCCCGATGCATCGGTCAACCATGCACCCCTAACCTTGATGTCCCGGAATTCGATGCTGCTGACCGGTTTTGCGTCGGTGAACAGCCCGGAGAAGGAAAAGTTGATCTGCGCAACGTTCACCTGCAATTGCTTGGCATTGCCGATGTATATCTCGCCCAAATCCAGACGCGGCGTCGGCAGGATGCGCCCGGACAAGCTGCCCACATGCACCGGCTGATGCAATTTTGTCGAGAGCAATTGTTCCGCCTTGGGCAGGTATTCCCTCGTGGAAATAAAATACGGGATGGCAAACAATGCGCCTATTAACAAAAGCAGCAAAAATAACCCGGTCTTGAAAACCAGGCCGGCCAGCCAGCCCCAATTGAATTTCTTGCGCCTGGTCCGTACAACCGGACTTGGCCTCGCCGCGGGAGCATCGGCCACGGTAAAGGCGATTTGCCTCGAGGCTTGTTCAACATCTGCCTTGGCCGATTCGAGTGCGCGCCGTTCTGCTTCAGCCCATGCCCTGGATTGCTCCCCGGCCAGTTTTTTTTCCGCCTGTTGTTCGGCTGCCAAGCGCTGTTCTGTCGCATTACGTTCTTGCGCGGCACGCTGAATCTGCTGCTGTGCGGATTTTCCCGCAAGCGGCTTGGTGTGGGCAGCAGGAACTGCTTGTTGTTCATCCGCGGGCCTGCCCGCTCCGGCAGGCCGCGAGGCTTGCGCGGTTGAGTCCGGTTTTCTGTTCCCGCCGGACTGGACCGGAAGCGGTGGTTCATCGACCTGAAATGCGTCGAAAGTAAAAGTGCCGGACTTTTCATCGGCAGGGCCGGTGCGGGAGTTTTTGGCAGGGGGCTCGTCCCTTTTCAGGGACTGCTTTTCCATGTGCGACTCCGATGTGTACAGCGGATTATCGACATGGAACGAGCCAAAGGAAAATGAGCCCGACTCCGGGGAGCTTTCATGCGGGGTTCGTGTTGCCTGCTCACGGGCCCTGGCTTCACGCTCTTCCCGCTCCAGCCTCATGCGGCGCTCGACCTCCTCGCGAATTTTGGCAGCTTCCAGTTCCTGCTGTGCTTTAAGTTCCCGTGCTGCACGCTCCCGCGCTTCTTGTTCCTGCCTGACAATACGCTCGGCCTCCTCGCGTATCCTGGCGGCTTTGAGCTCTTCCTGCGCTTTAAGCTCACGTGCAGCTTGCTCCTTGGCTTCTTGTTCCTGCCTGAGTCTGCGTTCCACCTCCGCGCGTTTACGTGCTTCCAGTTCCTGCTTGAGCCTGTGTTCCACCTCCTCACGCCGTCTTGCGTCCTCGTCATCGGACTCGATACGGGCTTGAGCATTGGCGGTCGCCTCAAGGCGAAGTTTGGCCTCCTGCTCGGCCTTTTCTCTTGCCGCATCCAGCTTGATGCGTACCTGCAAAGCTTCCTGTTCTTCCTTCATGCGTTCGGCTTGCCGCCGCGCTTGCTCTGCAAGCTCCAACCGCTGCCTGGCCTCCCTCTCGGCTTTTGACTTCGCGGACGTGATCTCTTCGCGAATTCTGGCTGCCTCCTGCTCAGCCTTGAGCAATATGGCTTCAGCTTCCAGTTGGGCGCTATATTTTGCAGCCTCGATTTCCCCCTTTATGTTTTCTTCGGCCTCAGCATTCAACTTTTGGGTATTGGCAGGCACGTCTGACGGATCCGGGGGAAATCCCCCCATGAAGTCCAATTCACCGGCACGATTCTCGGGCTGATTTTTTCGGGGCGCAGCCACCTTGAGCGGAACAGACATCCTGGGGATGTTGCCACTTCTGATTTCGGCCTGGGATTTGTCCCGGATGAATCCGCCCTTCTCCAGATCCCTGAACAATTCATCAAGACTGGAGCGCAGGCTGGGCGCTGCGCGTTTGTTGATTTCCCCGAAAGTGGCCTGGCCATCCACCATCAACAAGGCGCGCTTGATATCGCCGGGAAGATGCGCAGTTTTGCCCTGCGACTCATCCTCACCTTTTTTGGTTTTGATGAAAATCGTCTTGTTGTCCATATTTTATTTTGTCTGGAAGACTGCCTGTTAACTGCCCGAGCTCGCATGACATTACACACAATCCGCAGCCTTAGCAAGGCCGGCAAACTTACACTATTTTCATGCTGCAAATACCAATTAAAGGTTGACCTGCATGGCCAAAATCACTATCATGCGCGGCTCTTCATTCCCTGATAGCTCAGTCGGTAGAGCGACGGACTGTTAATCCGCAGGTCCCCGGTTCGAGTCCAGGTCGGGGAGCCAGATATAACCAAAGGTTGGCATGACTTGCCGACCTTTTCAATTTTCCGAACCGGATAATCCGGGCCGGATAAAATGTTCGGATTGCCCCAATCGGACCCAAGCCCTTTTAAGATTGATTCAAGATTGGTCTTCGCTTCGAAAGCTCCGCCCGGGTGGTGAAATTGGTAGACACAACGGACTTAAAATCCGTCGCTAGGGTAAAACCAGCGTACCGGTTCGATTCCGGTTCCGGGCACCATTTCAAGTGGTTACGTTTATTTTACTGAGCGGCTTCCAGAAATTAAAAAATACGGACAATCATTAAATAAGCTGCTGGATTAAAAATCACCAAATCTGCAGGAAAAAAAACTGCACTCCGGCGGCCGGGCCATGGAAATCATCACCACGAACAACTTGGCACAAGCTGCCTTTGACCAATTCACACTATCGACACTGATCTGCCCGTCAAAAGAATCTCCATGAAGGTCCGCCCCTCGGCCCAAGCTGTCTATTCGGCAAAATCAAAATTACTTCCGGTTTGTAGCTGACAAGATCTTCAACGACAAAAATAAGGCGCGACACCGCCGCACAGCGCCCTGGATAACCGGCCGCTTACACCGGAGGCCATCCAGCTGCATCAACCGACAATTGAAGCATTCAATGCTGTGTAGTAAGCTTTTATTTACTTGGTCCGAAATATCGGGTTGATCACAGTGGCCCGAAAAACCGGCCGCGAATACGATGCAGGAGGAATACGATGCAAGAGATAGGTGTGCAGTCATGAGCAAGCGCTTCCAGAGGTGGGCTGAAACCTGGATCGAGGAAAACATCCATCCCGGCGCCAATCCAGACATCGAGAGCCACGAAACGCGGGCAAAGCGGCTGACGGAGAGATTGTTCGCCGAGGCGGCCTTGGCCCATTTCTCAAACTTCGAGACCGAGGAGGAGCGGGAGCGCATTGCGTCGCTGGTTCTGGCCGTGGTCTCGGACAGCACCGATTTCGACTACGATACCTATACGCTCAAGTATCTACTGGCGCAGGAGAATGAAGACGGCGACTGAGCCCCGCCGCCCGACTCCCTCACACCGGCTCACTGGGTTAAAATAAAA
>DAICZN010000138.1 GCA_027311105.1 Gallionella sp. | reverse complement strand
ATTCGACTCCGGTACATTGGTGCTCTTCGATAAGCAGCCCATTTTGCATTAGTTAAGCCATAACATGGATGTAATATTTAACTTAGTCAGTAAATTTTGGCGCTACAAGTTGTTCCCCTATGCTTTATTCATAATTATATGGATAGCAGCAAATTACATATCTCTTCCTAGCGGTATAACTCTTTCTCTCATTGACAGAAATATCATTGGAATTCCTGTTGCATTTCTATTTACGCTAATTATTATTTGGATGCAAAAAGTACCAATTACCCCGAAAGGGCGCGTTGGTCTTATTTTTGCAATCAGAGCTGAAACTGATTTACTTCGCAAAAAGGTAAGCTCCGACATAGTAGCTACAACAAGAGAATCGCTTAAACAGACCCCCTCCTCTTATCCGATACATGTTATTGAATTAGACGATGCGCGCTCTAATAAAATTCTTGATCCGACTGCAGCAGAACAGATAAGAATTAAGTGTCGAGCACATATTGTTATTTATGGAGAAGCCAAATCAAGACATGATCAAGGCAAAGAGTATTATGTATTAAAACTAGATGGCGTCATTACTCATGCACCCATACCACTTGAAACTAGTCATGCTCTTGCAGCAGAAATGAAAGACCTCCTACCCTTAAAGGAAAAGATTGAACATGACAATGAAATTTCTGGATTTGAGATTACTTCCCTGCAGATGGGCGAGTCCATCAAATACGTAATAGCAACAGCAGCTCTACTCACGGGAGATGGATTACTTGCGGTGGGATTACTGGAAAACATTTACAACAATCGTACACAGATATCAAAATACAGAAGCATTAAGTCAATCAAAAAACTAATGCGTATGACACCTCTACGTTTAGGCGATGCGTATGCATTTATGTCTCGTGTATCCTATTCAAAATGGGAGTCATCTAGAGATCTGAATGATTTGCGTGAAGCAATTTCATGGATTGAAAAAAATAGGAAAATCTCAAGGGAATCTCTTGAATATTTGTTGCTCAAGGCAATCGAAGCATTTGCCCTCAATAACAATATCCAAAGCTCTAAACACTACATAAGCAAATGCCAAGCTAAATATTTATCAAATCCGTCATGGCGATATAGCGCTGCATTTTTGAGCGCAATTGAAGGTGACATTGATAAAGCTCTTGATTATTACAATAGCCTGCAACCACTAGAAACGAGCCATATTCTCCCTTTTCAAGTAGAAGGTTTTATTGACTGGGCATTATCAAAAGAACCAACATGTAATGAATTGAATTTTTGCCTTGGATACCTCAATGATCAACTTAAAGGTGATACAAGATCAGCTATTAAATACTTCAATATTTATTTAAATGGGAAAAATAGAGACCCTAACAATTCAAAACGATCCATTAAATATTCAGAAGATTATGTAAGGAAACACATGAAATAAAACCGGGTAGGGTGGGCACGATTTTGTGCCAGCGCGGCAATATAATAAATGGTGGGCATAACGTGTCCACCATACGACATAAGGTTTTTGGGGATTTCGTTTTTCCTCCCCTGATCGAGGGTACCCCCGAAGGGGGCGGCAAACCGGGGCGGCGTTTCTTTGATTACTTTCTTTAGCCGCATAAAGAAAGTAATCGGCGTGCGGGGCCGCACCCCGCGACTTTGGTTCTAATTGTTGTCATTCATGTTTCGATACGGCCTTCGGCCTACTCAACACGAACGGCCTTAATGGTAGTGCTACGCCCACCCTGCAAAATCACGTCGCGTTCTTCACCCTGATAATCCTCACCACCTCCGGTATCCTGCGCAAATTTCGCATGACATTGGCGAGATGCAGGCGATTGTTTACTTCCAGCGTGAAATGCAGCGCGGTGTAGTCGCCTTCATGGGTGAAATTGATATTCTCGATATTGGCATCGGCTTCGGAGATCGCGGAGGCCACTTTTGCCAGGACACCGCGGCGATCGGCGACCAGCAGCTTGATGCTGACGTCGAAGGGGCGATTGATATTTTTGTCCCATGCCACATCCAGCCATTGTTCCGAACCGCTGCGTCCCCGGCGCAGGGTCGGGCAGTCGTGGGTATGCACGATCAGGCCCTGTCCGCTCTTGATCACGCCGATGATGGGGTCGCCGGGTATCGGCCGGCAACACGGGGCAAACTGCACCGCCATGCCTTCGGTGCCCTGTATCGTCACCACGGCGTGGCCGGCAGCTTCTCCGGCTGCGGCATCGCCCGCATTAGCCAGTTGCCGCGCCACCACCATGTTAAGGCGGCGTCCCAGGCCGATGTCGGCCAGGATATCCTGGCGCGTTTTTACGCCGGTATCCCTGAGCAATTTGTTCCAGTGTGCCTCGTCGATGTCCTGGGGTTTGACACCCAGGGAGTGCAATGCCTGATTGAGCAGGCGCTCGCCCAGTTGCGCCGACTCGCCGGATTGCATGGTTTTGAGGAAGTGCCGTATGTGGCTGCGCGCCTTGCTGGTCGCGACATAACTCAGCCAGGCCGGATTGGGCTTGGCGTTGGGTGCGGTAATCACTTCCACGCGATCGCCATTCCTGAGTTCGCTGCGCAGCGGCACCAGCTCATGGTTCACCTTGATGGCAATGCAGCGGTTGCCGATGTCGGTGTGCACGCTGTAAGCGAAATCCACCCCGGTCGCGCCGCGCGGCAATGAAAGAATCTTGCCCTTGGGGGTGAACACATACACTTCGTCGGGAAACAGGTCCACCTTGAGGTGTTCAAGGAATTCGGACGAATCGCTGCTCTGGCTCAGGCTTTCCAGCAGCTCCTGCAGCCACTGGTGGGTCTTGGTGTGCAGGTCGTTGATCGAATCATGGCCGCTCTTGTACAGCCAGTGCGAGGCGACACCGGCTTCCGCGATCCTGTGCATTTCGTGGGTGCGTATCTGGATTTCGATGGGTGTGCCGAACGGGCCGAACAGCGTGGTGTGCAGCGATTGATAGCCGTTGACCTTGGGGATGGCGATGTAATCCTTGAACTTGCCGGGAATCGGCTTGTACAGGCTGTGCAGCGCCCCCAGCGCCACATAGCAGGAGGCAAAATCGTTCACCAGCACGCGGAAGCCGTAGATATCCAGCACCTCGGCAAAGGCCAGCGACTTGCTCTGCATTTTTTTGTAGATGCTGTAGATGTCTTTTTCCCTGCCGGTCACTTCGGCCTGGATGTTGGCTACGGCAAGCGCCTGCCGGATCGCGTCCAGGATCTTGCTGACCACCTCGCGCCGGTTGCCGCGGGCCACCAGGAGCGCTTTTGCCAGTACCCCATAGCGATTGGGATGCAGGTATTTAAAGCTCAGGTCCTGCAGTTCGTGATGGACATCGTTGAGCCCGAGCCGGTTGGCGATGGGAGCGTAGATCTCCATGGTTTCGCGCGCGATGCGCTCGCGCTTGTCGACCGCCATTGAATCCAGCGTGCGCATGTTGTGCAGGCGGTCGGCCAGCTTGATCAGGATGACGCGCACGTCGCGCGCCATGGCCATCAGCATTTTGCGGAAGTTTTCCGCCTGCGCGTCTTCGCGGGTTTCGAACTGGATCCGGTCAAGTTTGCTCAGCCCGTCGACCAGCTCCGCAACCGGCTTGCCGAACTTCTCGGCGACCTGTTCGTTGGTGACCTCGGTGTCTTCGACCACATCATGCAGCAGTGCGGCGATGATCGCCTGGGCGTCGATGTGCAGCGGGGTCAGGATGCGCGCGACCGCAATAGGATGGGAAATGTACGGGTCGCCGGAATGGCGCATCTGGCCCTGATGCGCGATGCGGCTGAAATCGATTGCTACACGGACGTGCTCGACATCTTTCGGTTTAAGATAGGTGGAGAGTTCCTCGATCAGTAAATCCGCGTCGGCCATTTAGAATCACGTTGTTTATGACCAGTCGGTATCAGGCCTGGCCGCGATTCAGGATTTCTTTGCCTACCTTGCCCTCGCTGATCTCGCGCAGCGCAACGACGGTGGGCTTGTCCTTGCTGTTGTCCACCAGGTGGGCGGCCCCGTTGGCCAATTGGCGCGCGCGATAAGCCGCGACCAGGGTCAGTTCAAAACGGTTGGGGATTTGTGTAAGACATTCTTCGACGGTAATACGGGCCATGATTTACTCCGGTTTCTGTAGCTGGTTGATTAAAGCCTGGTGGCGGATCAATTGCCTGGCGCTGACCAGTTTGGCGGAAATGACCACCGCGTTGAGTTCGCGCAACGCTTCGTCCAGATTGTTGTTGATAATAACATAATCGAACTCGGCGACATGGGAGACATCCGCACTTGCCGCCGCCATGCGCCTGGCGATGACGGCGTCATTGTCCTTGCCGCGCCCCCTGAGGCGTTGTTCCAGCGCTTGCAGGGAGGGCGGCAGGATGAAAATGCCGATGCTTTCCGGGAACAAACGCCGCACTTGCGCCGCACCCTGCCAGTCGATCTCCAGCAGGATATCGCGTCCTTTGGCGTTCTCCTGGCTGATCCAGGTTTGCGAAGTCCCGTAAAGGTTGCCGTAGACTTCGGCGCTTTCCAGGAATTCGCCGCGCTTCGCCATTGCCAGAAAGGTCTCGCGGTCGACAAAATGATAGTCCTTGCCGTCCTGTTCGCCGGGGCGCGGGTCGCGCGTGGTGTATGAGACCGACAGGTCGATGTCCGGATTGATGTCGAGCAGCGCGCGCACCAGGCTGGTCTTGCCGGCACCGGAGGGTGCGCAGATGATGAATAGATTTCCGGGCATGTCAGGTTCCTACTCCAGGTTTTGTATTTGTTCGCGCATTTGTTCAATGAGGATTTTCATCTCCATCGCGCTGCGCGACACTTCGGCATCGACAGACTTCGAGCCCAGCGTGTTCGCCTCGCGATTGAGTTCCTGCATCAGGAAATCCAGGCGTTTGCCCACCGCGCCGCCTTGGCCGAGGACGCGGCGCATTTCGCTGAGATGGCTGGCGAGCCGCGACAATTCCTCGTCCACGTCAATCTTGCTGGCGAACAGCGTGATTTCCTGGCGTATCCGTTCATCCCAGGCATCCTGCACCGGGGTGTTCTGCAGCGCCTCGATAAAGCGGCCGGTAAGTTTTTTTTCATAGGCGGCTATCGCGGCAGGCACATGCGGGATCACCCCGGCGCATAACAGCTCTATCTTGGCCACGCGCTGCAACAGGAAGTCCGCGAGCTTTTCGCCTTCGCGGGCGCGCGAAGCGGAGAACTCCTGCAGCACGGTTTGCAGCAACTCAAGCAGCG
The DNA here is from genome assembly GCA_027311105.1 of Gallionella sp. Taxonomy (GTDB): domain Bacteria; phylum Pseudomonadota; class Gammaproteobacteria; order Burkholderiales; family Gallionellaceae; genus Gallionella. Next base: position 3,519 of record DAICZN010000138.1, on the reverse strand, counting down.
CGGCGCGCAATTCATCCGCCGAAGCATCGGGCGCTTCCAGCACGCCGTTCCAGTGCAGCACGTCGGCGACACTCAGTCCGCGCGCATCCGGCAGGACGGACTGCACTTCCCGGCTCCATTCATCCAGTTGCCGCAGCAGGTCCCGGTTCAGGGCGACACCGCTGCGCGCGCTGCGCAGCGACTGGTTGATGCGGCATTCCACCTTGCCGCGCTGCACAGACGCGGCGATCGCTTCGCGGAGCGCGCTCTCAAAGCCGCGCAGGTCATCAGGCATGCGCAACTGTATGTCCAGATAGCGGTGGTTGACGGCACGCAATTCCAGTGTCAGCGAGCTGCTGCCGAGTTCCTTGCTGGCAGTGGCATAGCCGGTCATGCTCAGGATCATGGTTGGCGCTTTCAAATAAAAGACTGGGCTGGGGCGGCGCATTATATTACGATTGCACCCTGACAAATCCTTACACAGTTAAATCTTCTTCTGCGCCCATGAACTTTTCGGTACACCAGGCCAGCCATATCGGCAATCGCAAATTCAATCAGGACCGGGTTGCTTACGCATACAGCAACGACGCTTTGCTGTTGGTGCTTGCCCGACGGGATGGGCGGGCACCTGCACGGCGAAATGGCCGCAAACCTGACGACAGAGACTTTCGTCGAGTCGTTCGGCCGGGATGCGCAGCCGCGCATAGCCAATCCGGAGAGATTTATTTCCGACGCGATGAGGCATGCCCACGAGCGCATCATGCGGCTGCCGCACGACAGGGATATGGGCGGCTTCCCCGGGACCACCTGTGTTGCCGTGTTGATCCAGGAAGGCCGGATGTACTGGGGGCATGCCGGGGATTCGCGTGTTTACCTGCTGCGCAACGGTGAAGTGCTGGTCAGGACATATGATCATTCGGTGGTGCACCAGTGGGTGGAAGCAGGCCTGATTTCCGCCGAAGAGGCGCTTTCTCACCCGCAACGGAACCAAATCACCAACTGCATCGGCGGCATCGAAGACACTTTCTATGTCGAGATGGGCAAGCCCGTCGCGCTGCAACCGGGCGATGTCGTGCTGCTCGGCAGCGATGGCCTGTGGGCGCCATTCTCCGAAGGGGAACTGATCGGGGCATTTTCATCGAATCCTGTTGCCGAGGTGCTGGACGGTTTGGTCTTGCTCGCGATGGAGCGGGGGGACGGGCATTCGGACAACATCACCGGCCTGGCGGTGCGCTGGGGTAACGGCGAAGCCGCCCACGAAACGGCCGAGCCGGTCAGTCACGTGCTTGATATTTCATAGCGTTACCACTTGTACCCTGTCCCTTTCACCTTTCACCTTTCACTTGAAAACGAGAATCCATCATGCGTCCCAGCCTGAGATCGCCAGACCAGTTGCGTGAAATACGCATCACCCGCAACTACACCAAACACGCAGAAGGATCGGTTCTGATCGAATGCGGCGATACCAAAGTCATCTGCACCGCCAGTGTCGAAGAAAAAGTCCCGCCGCATAAAAGAGGCAGCGGGGAGGGCTGGGTCACCGCCGAATACGGCATGTTGCCCAGCTCCACCGGCGAGCGCATGGGCCGGGAAGCGGCCAAGGGCAAGCAATCCGGGCGCACCCAGGAGATCCAGCGCCTGATCGGTCGCAGCCTGCGGGCCGTGGTGGATCTGAAAAAATTGGGCGAGCGCACCATCCAGATCGACTGCGATGTGATCCAGGCCGACGGCGGCACCCGCACCGCCAGCATCACCGGCGCTTTCGTCGCGCTGTATGACGCGGTGAGAGGCTTGCTCGGCAAGGGCCTGATCAAGGAATCCCCGCTGAAGGATTTCATCGCCGCGGTGTCAGTCGGCATCTACCGGGGCAAGCCGGTGCTGGATCTCGATTACCTGGAGGACTCCGCCTGCGACACCGACATGAACGTCGTGATGCTGGGCAACGGCCACTTCGTCGAAGTGCAGGGCACCGCGGAAGGCCACGCCTTCACCCGCGCCGAGATGGACGAACTGCTGGGGCTGGCGCAAAGCGGTATCGCACAGTTGATCGCGATGCAGAAGGCGGTGCTGGAGAGGGATTATTGAGGTTTTCATGTTTGATGACAGTGACACATCTTGCGGAATGCGGTAAGGGGAAATTAAAAAACCGGCACGTCAATCCCGCGAATTCTGGGAATCCGGAGTGCCCCGTCATTGCAACAAGGCTTTGGCCGCGAGCGAAGCGCGGCAGAGGCGAAGCCGACGTGGCAATCCAGGACAGCAAACCGCTGGATTGCTTCATTTCGTTCGCAATGACGGCACTTTGAGCCCCCGCACTTCGTTCGCAATGACCGCAAGGGTGTCGTGAATTATGGAAGTATCAACAGGCGCTACAGCAACCATGAAAAAACTCGTCATCGCCTCCAACAACCCCGGCAAACTGCGCGAATTCCAGTTCCTGTTGCAGCCGCTCGGCATCGAGGTGCTGACGCAGGCGCAACTCGGCATAGCCGAAGCGGAAGAGCCGCACTTCACCTTCATCGAAAACGCCCTCGCCAAGGCGCGTCATGTCAGCAGCCTGAGCGGGTTGCCCGCGCTGGCCGACGATTCCGGCATCTGCGTCACCGCACTGGGCGGCGCACCCGGCGTGTTTTCCGCGCGCTATGCGGGGGAGCCAAAATCGGACCGGCGCAACAACGAAAAATTGTTGCGGGAGATGCGGGGCGTGGCCGACCGCCGCGCGCATTACTACTGCGTGCTGGTGCTGCTGCACTCGGCCTCCGATCCCCAGCCGCTGGTCGCCGAAGGCGAATGGCACGGCGAGATCGCGCACGGGGAACATGGCGACGGCGGCTTCGGCTACGCTCCGCTGTTCTGGCTGCCGGAGCTGGGCAAGACCAGCGCGCAACTGGAGCGCGAACAAAAACACGCCATCAGCCACAGGGGCAAGGCACTGAAGGTGCTGCTGGCAAAGCTGAAGGTTTCATAGCGGCGCAAGCCATTACGCTACACCCATTACGCTACACAAAGAAGGCCCGTTGAATCGCGCCCCCGGCAAAATCATTCATGGTCATACATTCATTGCAACCTGTCGGCATCAAATCGCAAGCCGTGAACTTCAGGGCATTGCCGCCGCTGTCGCTGTATATCCACATTCCGTGGTGCGTGCGCAAATGCCCGTATTGCGATTTCAATTCGCATGAGGCGAGGGGAGTCATTCCGGAACAGGAATATGTCGCGGCGCTGATCCGCGATCTGGAGCTGGCCCTGCCGCAGGTCTGGGGGCGCAAGGTTTATACGGTGTTCTTCGGCGGCGGCACGCCCAGTCTGCTGGGCGGCGAGAGCGTGGAAGAGATTCTGCGCAACGTGCGCATGCTGCTGCCGCTGGCCCTCGATGCGGAAATCACGCTGGAGGCGAATCCCGGCACGGTAGAGGCGGAGCGTTTTGCGGCATATCGCGAAGCGGGGGTGAACCGCCTGTCGATGGGCATCCAGAGTTTCAACGACACGCATCTGCAGGCGCTGGGCCGCATCCATTCCGCCGATGAGGCGAAGCGCGGG
>DAICZN010000135.1 GCA_027311105.1 Gallionella sp. | reverse complement strand
AACAAGGCTTCAGCTGCGAGCGATGACACAAACACCTGTCATTGCGATAACCAGCGACTTGCCAGCTTGCTGGCTTATAACCAACCACTTGGCAACCGTCTTCTGGTTGCTTAGTGGGATGGCTAGTCGTTCCACCAGTAGCTCCATCAGGAGGCGTAGCCGACGTGGCAATCCAGATGGTTTAAAAAAATTCATCCTGGTTTTGCTGGATTGCTTCACTTCGTTCGCAATGACGGCAAGGGTGTCGTGAATTATGGAAGTATCAATAATTAAGGACTGGCCGCAAATATGAATCATTTCGCCGACCCGCACTCGCGCTGACGGCAGGAACTCAGCCTCACTCCCCGAGCGCCATCTCCAGTTCCAGCCAGGCTTCTTCCAGTTCTGCCACTTTAACTTCCAGCCGCGCATGCGCCGCGTTCAGTTCGGTAATTCTGTCGCGGTCGGGGCTGGCATAGGTGGCGGGGTCGGCGAGTTGCCGGTTGACGGCGGCGAGTTCCGCCTGCGCAGTGGCGAGCGCGGTTTCGAGTTTGCCCTGTTTGGACTGCAGCGCCTTGCGGTTGGGCCTGGGCGCGTTTTGTGTGCGCGGCTTTTCCGGCTGTGGCTGGGCGGCCTCGCGCGGGCGGCGGGTCTCGATCCAGCTCTTGTAGTCTTCCAGGTCACCATCGAACAATTTTGCCTCGCCGTCGGCGACCAGCCACAGCTCGTCGGCCACGGCGCGTATCAGGCTGCGGTCGTGCGACACGATCACCACGGCGCCGGTGTATTCCTCCAGCGCGATCGTAAGCGCGTCGCGCATGTCCAGGTCGAGGTGGTTGGTGGGTTCGTCGAGCAGCAGCAGGTGCGGCTTCTGCCAGGCCAGGAGTGCCAAAGCGAGGCGGCTTTTCTCGCCGCCGGAGAATGTCGCCACCGGGCGGTCCTCGCTGTCCCCGGCCAGGCCGAAACGGCCGAGGAAGCTGCGCAGCGCAAGCGTGGTTTCCTTCGGGGCGACCCGTTCCATGTGCTGCAGCGGGGTTGCGTTGCTGTCGAGATTTTCCAGCTGGTGCTGGGCGAAGTAGCCGATGCGGATGTCCGGCGTGATCTCCAGCGTGCCCGAGCTGGGCTGCAACTCGCCCACCAGCAGCTTGATCAGAGTGGATTTGCCCGCGCCGTTGGGACCGAGCAGCGCGATGCGCGCGCCGGAACGCAGCACCAGTTCGATGTTCTTGAACAGCGTCTTGTCGCCATAGGCGAAGCCCATCTTTTCCGCGCGCATCAACAAATCGGGGCTGCGCTCGGGCGCTTCGATCTCCCGCTCGAAATGACCGTCGGTGCCATGCACGGCGGCGATGCGCGTGATCCGGTCCAGCGCCTTGATGCGGCTTTGCGCCTGCCTGGCCTTGGTGGCCTGGGCGCGGAAGCGGCGCACAAAATCTTCCAGGTGCGCGATCTTTTCCTGCTGCTTGTTGAATGCCTGGTTCTGCTGCGCGATCTTTTCCGCGCGGGCGCGCTCGAAGTCGTCGTAGTCGCCGGTGTAACAGTCCATGTTCCGGTCGTGCACATGGGCTATGCGGTTGACGCAGGCGTTGAGGAATTCGCGGTCGTGCGAAACCAGCAGGATGCTGCCGGGATAGCGCGCCAGGTATTGTTCCAGCCAGATGATCGCCTCGAGGTCGAGGTGGTTGGTGGGCTCGTCGAGCAGCAGCAGGTCGGCGCGGTGCATCAGCGCGCGCGCCAGGTTCAGGCGCATGCGCCAGCCGCCGGAGAAGCTGGTCACCGGGCGTTCCAGCGTGTCGTTGGCGAACCCCAGCCCGTTCAGCAGTTGCGCGGCGCGCGCCTTGGCGCCGTAGCCGTCGATGTCTTCAAAGCGGTGCTGCGCATCGAACCAGGCCGCATCGTGATTTTCCTTCGCCAGTGTTTTCTCCAGCAGGCGCAGCTCCGCATCCCCGTCGAGCACGAACTCCAGCGCGGGCTGATCGGAACTGGCGATCTCCTGTTCGACGAACGCGATGGTCTTGCCGGACTGCATGGAAATCTCGCCGCCGTCCGGCTTGATCTCGCCGCGTATCAGGCGGAACAGCGTGGATTTGCCGCAGCCGTTCTTGCCGACCAGACCGATGCGCTGTTCGGGGAACGCTTGCAGGTTCACATTTTGCAGCAGCGGAATGCCGCCTTGCAGGTATGACAGATTCTGGATATTGAGCATGGGCGCGATGATAGCAGACGGGGCGGGTCATTCCGGGACACCCTCATCGGGCCGTCCCGGGCTTGAATAACGGGACACCTGACCGCATATACATGCGGTGTCCGGGCATTACCGCTGGCAGCCTGAACACGGGGGTAGTTCCGGAATGCGGTTTACCCTCCGAAACGCGTGGATTCCTGTCCGGATTGCCGGGGCCAGCTGATCATGTGAGGATGCGAAAATGAGAAAAATTTATTTGCTGGCAATGATGATGGCGCTGGCGGGACTGGAAGGATGTTCGACCTTTTCATCCAACCTTGCGGCTGGCACTGCGGATTACGGCCATGAGCTGACAAAAAATGACAGCGGGATTCTTTATGGCCCGTTGCTCAAACTGCCCGCTTCGGACAATACCGTAAAATTCGCCTGCGATGCGATTCGGAATGCCGACAAACGATGCGCCCACCAGGATGATTATGTATTGGGTGTTATCAACCCGCAAAGAAAAGCGCTGGCTATGGCCAAAATTTTAGTCCTGATTCCAAAAGACAAACAAATTCAACCATGCAACGGAATCGAATCCGGCGGGTGCACCTTTTTGAAGGTGCAGGCGGAAAAGGGGGAACTTGGCAGAGTCATTGAAATCGCTTCAGTGCCGGGTGACAAAAAGTGTTACTGGATGGGGGGTGCCGGGGTAGGCCATACCGTTTGTCCCGCTTACGGTTGGGATGCTGAAAAGGACCTGCGCGATTTTGATTCCACCCTTGGCGGGACAATAACAGGCGTTTATGACAAGTAACGCATCCGGACGGGGTGCGTTTAAACACACAACACGGAAACTGCGCGGAAATCCAGCCAGCCCGGCCGCTGAGCTTCAAGGTCATGGGACGCCCTGTTGTGATGCCCGGCGGCCCCGTCAACCGCCGAGGAAATGTTTTCTGACCGACCGGTTCAGCAGCGCTTCCAGTGTGCTGTCGTCGGCGCGGCTGATCTCCTGGTAAAGGGAATAGGCAATGCCGCAGAAGGTGGATAACAGTTCGGGATCGAAGCGGCCGCCGCTGTCGCGTTGCAGGATGTCCATTGTTTCCCCGAAACCGAAGGGTTCCTTGTACGGGCGCTTCGAGGTGAGCGCGTCGAACACGTCGACAATCGAGAAGATACGCGCGTTCAGGGGAATTTCCTTCCCCTTCAGCCCTTTCATATAGCCGCTGCCATCGAATTTTTCGTGGTGGAACTCTACAACCTCCCTCGCCCCGGCCAGCCAGTTGGATTTGCTGATGATATCCACTCCCAGCCGCACATGGCTGCGCATTACCTCAAATTCCGTATCCGACAGGCTGGCGGGCTTGAGCAGGATATTGTCGCGAATGCCGATTTTGCCCACGTCGTGCAGGAATGCGCCGGCAATCAGGTTGCGTATCTGCGGGCTGGACAGCCCCAGCGTCTCGGCGAGGCGTATCGCGTAAAGGGTGACCCGGTAATTATGGCTGTTGGTGTCGGAATCCCGTTCGGCGATGGCGCTGCCCAGCACATCCATCAACTCGATATGACTTTTAAGCAGGTCGGTGGCGAGATTGATCAGCCCGCGGTTGAGGGAAATGATAACGGGGTAGAGCATGATAGCGGTGATGAGCACCACCACCACCACCAGGAGCAGGGTGCGGATGATATCCGCTTCGATATTGTGCAGGGTTTCGGCATCAACCTGGTAGACACCCTCGAAATAACCGACCAGATCCCCGCGGTTATCCTGGAGAGGCAGCAGCACCTGCAGGAACAACTGCCTGTCGATCCAGAATTTCTTGTAATAGCGGGCGTTCTCCATCGGGAAATGGTGAACATACTGTTCGAGCTTTTGCTCGACCATCTCCCTGCCCGGGCTGACTTCCCGCAGAATCTGCTTTTTGTGTTCATCGTAGAGATCGAGAACAATGAAATGCCCCTTGAGGAATTCGTCGGCTTTTCGTTTCAGCATTTCCACCTGACCGGCGCCGGCCCGGTCAAATCCGGCGGTAAAGGATCGCGATTCTTTCACCGCCAGGCCAAGCACCTGCTCGTCCACCCCGTTCATTTTCAGGTAGAACACCGCTCCGCTGATTATCAGGGACAGCAATAACCATCCCAGCAGCAGGCGCCTGACGATTTTTTTGTGAATGTTTTGCATGAGTGCACAGTTTGGGAATCCATCCGGGATACGGAAAAAATAGCACGTTAACGCAACAAAGCCAACAACTACGCCGTTTATCGCCAAACAACTGTTTGCCGGCAGGCATGGAACCGTGTGGTTTGCAGAAATCACCCGATATGACTTTTGAGCTTATGGGGAAGATTTGCGGGATTCCTGCCGGCACTCATAGCCGTTTCAAGGATCATTCCGGGCAGCGATGCTGAGCTAGAATGCGTGCTGAATCCACACAACCTTGTTCAGGCAATACACGGCTAACTCCCCCATGGCAACGACCAGCAACCTTGCAAACCTGCAACCGGCTTCCGTCTGGGCGCACTTCGCCACGCTGTGCGCGATACCGCGTGCCTCGTATTGCGAGGCTGCGCTGCGCGAGCATCTGGTCGCATGGGCGCGGGGGCGCGGCATCGAAGCCATCGTTGACGGCGCGGGCAACCTGATCCTGAAGAAGCCCGCGAGTCCCGGCCGCGAATCCGTGCCCGGAGTGATCCTGCAGGGCCATCTCGACATGGTGTGCCAGGCCAATGCCGGGACGCGGCATGACTTCGGGCGCGACCCGATAAACACCGTGGTGCGCGATGGCTGGGTCGTCGCGGAGCACACCACGCTGGGCGCGGACAACGGCATCGGCGTCGCGCTCGCGCTGGCCGCGCTGGAAGAGACCGGCCTGATCCATCCGCCGCTGGAGGTGCTGCTTACCGTCAACGAGGAATCCGGCATGGATGGCGCGCGCGGGCTGGCTCCCGGCGCTTTGCAGGGCAGAACGCTGATCAACCTCGACACCGAGGAGTGGGGACATTTCTATCTGGGCTGCGCAGGCGGTGTGGATGTGGAGGTGCGCCACGAATGCACACAGCAATACCTGCCGGCGGATTATGCATTGCTGCAGTTTGAAGTGTCCGGGTTGCGCGGCGGCCATTCCGGCATCGACATCCATCTCGGGCGCGGCAACGCGATCAAGCTGCTCGCCGAGGCGCTGCGCGACCTGTCCGCGCACACCGGCGTGCGCCTGATCGCATTGAAAGGCGGCACCGCGCGCAACGCGATCCCGCGCGAGGCCCGCGCCGGGTGCGCGCTGCCCATCGTCTTCGCATCGAATATCGACGAGTGGGTACGGCATCGGCACCAGGCATGGCGGGCGCGGTTCGCGGAGACGGATGCGAACGTGTCGTTTGCATGCGAGCACTACGACACGCCACCGGGCAACTCCATCCCGCGCACCGAGCAGGATAGCCTGCTCGCGTTCCTTGACAGCGCCGTCAACGGCGTCGCGCTTGTCAGCGGTGACTTTCCCGGCGTGACGGATACCTCATCCAATCTCGGCGTGGTTGCGCTGGAACACGGCGCGTTCCGCGCGACCTTCAAGGTGCGTTCGCTGCAGGACGCGCGCGCGGATGCGCTGGCCGACAAGCTGGTTTCCTATGCCACCGCCCACGGCTTGCAGGCCTGCAAGGACGGCGCGTATCCGGGCTGGACGCCGGACCCGTCATCATCCCTGCTCGGGCTGTGCCGGCAGGTATACCGGGAACAATTCGGCCGGCCCGCATCGCTGCAGGTGATCCATGCCGGGCTGGAATGCGGCCTGCTCGCCGCCAGCCACCCGCACCTGGACATGATCTCGTTCGGCCCCGACATTCGAGGCGCGCACGCGCCCGGCGAAAGCGTGGAAATTGAATCCGTCGCGCGCTGCTGGCAACTGCTCAAGGCAGTGCTGAAGACAATGGCGACGGCTTAGGTCCAGGCAAAATCCGGGGCGGAAATCACTGCGTAAACCGTGACAACAATACAAGACAGGAGTGGCATGATGCAAACCGGCCCGCGCGAAATAGTCACACCTTTCAGGGCTATTCCGCTGGAAGTCCCCGAGGGGATGAAACACAACGAGTTTTTCAACAGCGCGGAAAACCTTGATGACCTGGTGCACAACAACGGTTTGCTGGTGAATCAGGAAAACCTGTTGTTGTATCGCAAGGCGCTGGGACACAGCACCGAGTTCGATTGCTCCATCATCTACAACACGTCCAAGACCATACTCAATCCGCTGGGGCGGCCGGTGCGGCGCACGCAGGTGGCGGACAATGTCAAGCATGTGTGGAACCGGATGAACCAGATCATCATCGATTACATGCTGGAACAGTATCCCGATCCGGGGGAGGCGCTGATCCTGGCCGGTGAAGCGAGCCTGGATGCGACCTGGCCGCTGACTTCCGCGGGTGTGCCCAGCATCCGCATGCTGCACAACCACTTTGTCGTTTTTCCGATGGAGGCATTGCGCAACGCCAGGCCGGCCGATGCCGGCAATCCCAACCTTACCGACGGCGGCCAGCACAGCCTGTTTCAGGCATACATGCGCGACGTGTACCGCGAGTTCTTCGACCGGGCGCTGAATCTGCGCATCCTCAAGCCTGCCAGCGGGGCGGATGCCCGCATCGCGCTGACCGGATACCCGCAGGGTTTGCCCAGCTGGGAGATACAGGGCGGAGCGGGCGCACTCAGGGACGTGCATTTCTGGAGGGAATACGACGAGGTGCTGAAAGGCTTCATCGACTTCTATCGCACGTTCTTCTCGCAGGTTTCCACGCACAACGCACCGATGCTGCCTGATGTCTATTTTCCGGAACAGGTGGAAAGCGTGCTGCTGTTCAACAATGATTTCATGAAGACTGCGAAGAAGGTGCGCGAGCTGTGCATCGTGGATGCAAAGTATGCGAATGCAATACGCTGGCAGCCCGCATTCAAGCAGCTTATCTACCGCAATGATGCCGGCAAGCTGATCGTGACCATCAGCCAGAATTCCATCGGCAATGCGATCACCGAGCTGCTCGGTGTCGTGGTGAACCGCGTCCCGGACGCCGGTGCCTACGCCAGGCACGAACCCGCATTGATCGCGCACCTGCTTGAGGTGCGCCGCCGCCTGGTCGAGGCCGATCTTGGCGAAGGGATCGCCACCGCCCACTGGGCCAAGGAATAGCAATGGCCGACAGCGCTACGATGAAAGCCGGTGCACCGGGCAAAACTCCCACAACTTTCCATGCCGCCATGACAGGCACACTCCCACGCAGTCCGCGGCATGGCTGATCATGCTAATGTTGCGCGGGGCCGGCGCCCTGGCAGGCAAGCTGTATGCGGGGCCGGGAATATCGGCCGGCTGGAACAACTCCCGTGCATGCAGGGGCGGAAATGAAACTGTTGATATACGGAACCCGATACTGCCATTTGTGCGAACAGGCCGGTGCGGTGCTTCATGCTGCAGGGGTGACGGCCGAATATATCGACATCGCGGAAGACGAGGCGCTGCTTGAAAAATACGGGATGCGCATTCCCGTGGTGCGGCGCGCCGACAGCGGGGCGGAGCTTGATTGGCCTTTCGACGGGGCGGCGCTGAATGTGCTGACGGGGCGGGCGGCAAATATCAAATGAATATACGGGGTGCTGAATAACCATGTTTGTCGCGCGTATCATTGTTCCGATCTTCCTGCTTATCCTGTTGGGCGTGTCCATGCGCCGCTGGTTTGGTTTGCGCGAGGATTTCTGGCCGCAGATGGACCGGTTGGTCTACCACGTGTTTTTCCCCGCGCTGCTGTTCAGCACGCTTTCGCATTTCGAGGTCGATCTGGGTGCGGCGACGCCGATGCTGTCCGTCGCCGCGCTGTTCATGTGTTCGGGCATCGTGCTCGGCTACGCCGCGAAATACCTGGTTCATGCGCCGCCGAAAGTTTACTCGGCGACTTTCCAGACTTCATTCCGTTTCAACAGCTATGTGGGCCTTGCGATCGCGGGTGGGTTGCACGGGCACGCCGGGCTCGCCGCGATCGGGATATTGATCGGCTTCATGGTGCCCCTCGCCAACGTTGCCGCGGTGCTGATGCTGGCGCGCCACAGCGAGAACCACTGGCTCAGGGAGATACTGCTCAACCCGCTGATCGTCGCGACCGCGGGCGGCATCACGTTCAGTCTCTGCGGCTGGCATTTGCCGGGCATGCTGGACACGATGCTGGGATTGTTGTCGCAAGCCTCGCTGCCGCTGGGCCTGGTCGTCGTCGGTGCGGGACTGCGCATGCAGGGGCTGAACAGGCATGCCGGCACGCTGTGGTATGGCGTGACAGTGAAGCTGCTGGTGTTGCCCGCGATTGCATGGGGGCTGGCCAGGGCATTCGGGCTGAGCGGCGTGTATTTTCACATCGTCGTATTGCTGGCGGCGCTGCCGGTGTCGACGGTGGCTTATGTGCTGGCGAAACGCATGGGCGGCGACGGCGACACGATCGCCGCGCAGGTGATGCTGAGTACGCTGCTGTCCGCGCTGACGTTGCCGCTGTGGCTGTTGCTGATGGGCTTGTGAATCAGCGGAAAAAGATCAGGGTGACCGGCAAGCACCCGGCTTAACGGCCTTCTTCTCTCTTGAGCTGCTGGTAGCGCAGTTTGGCTGCATGGTCGTCGCGCGCGGAATCTATCTCGCGCATCACGGCACGCACGTCAGCCGTTTTTTCGTCCGGTTTGAAACTGCCGGTCAACGGTGTGTCGGGAAACAATTCGCCGCGCTGGTAGAGCGCCCATATTTCCTTGCCGTACTGCGCGGCTTTCAGTTCCGGGACAAATTGGCCGAAGTAATTTGCCAGGTTGTCGACGTCCCGCTCCAGCATGCGGCTGGCATTGTTGTTCGCGGAGGCATCCACCGCCTGGGGCAGGTCGATGATGACCGGGCCATGGCTGTCGACGAGTATGTTGAATTCGGACAGGTCGCCGTGAACGATGCCTGCGCACAGCATCAACACCACCTGCCGGATCAGCGTGGCATGAAATTCCCGGGCCTGCTGTTCAGAGAGTTCCAGGTCGTTGAGCCTGGGTGCAGGCGCGCCATTTTCGTCCGACACCAGCTCCATCAGCAGCACGCCCTCGTAAAATCCGTAGGGGTGCGGCACGCGCACTCCTGCCGCGGCGAGTTTGTACAGGGCGTCAACCTCGGATCGCTGCCAGGCCGATTCCTGTTCCTTGCGGCCATAGCGGGAACCTTTTTCCATCGCGCGCGCCTGGCGGCTGTTCTTGACCTTGCGGCCTTCGGTGTAGTGGACGGCCTGGTGGAAGCCGCGCTGGTTGGCTTCCTTGTATACCTTTGCGCAACGTATCTCGCCGCCGCACTGGACGACATAGACCATGGCTTCCTTTCCGCTCATCAGCTGGCGCAGGACGCTGTCAACCACGCCGTCCTCGACAAGCGGTTCGATTCTTTTGGGGATTTTCATGGGGTGATGATACACGTGACTTGTTAAGGGGAAGGCAGCAGAATCGATTCATCGCCCGGCACCGGCGCTTCTTGATCAAGCGGGCTGTAGCCCGGGAGACAAAAACCCGGTGATTCTGTTATATCCAGAACCAACGGGATACCGGTAAAATTGCTCCATCGCTGCCGCGATGTCTGTCAGCGGCAAGCATGCAGGTGACGATTCCATGATCCAATTTCATAAGGCATTGAGCGCATGGGGCACGCCCGGATTCGGGGATATCCTGAAACGGGAAATCGAGCTGCTGGGCGCCGACCGGCTGCCTTTGCAGCAGGGCTTGTCGATCAGCAGCCATGTGACAGCCGAACCCATCACGGTGATGATCAATAACATTGCAGAGTCGGAAGGCGTGATCCGTGTCAGGGCGGGAATCCTGTACAGCGGCGTGATAGGCGGATGCAGTTGCGCGGACGACCCCACTCCGGTCAGCGAAAACACCGAATACTGCGAAATCCGCCTGGATATCGACAAGGCGACCGCGGAAACCAGGGTTACTCTGGTGACGGAATAAGCAGGGCCGATCGGGGCCGGCAGCAGCCTGAAAAGACGCCGCGCCGGCTATCAACCGGCGCGCCGCCTATCCGCGAAACATCAAGTCCCTTGCAAAGCCGGCACTATGTAACGCACCCCAATATCCTGGCCGTCAATTTGCGACGGCCACGCCATTTTCAATTTTGACCCTCTGTCCGATCGCAAGACCGGGGACGGTATCCTGATGAACGGTACGCTGCGTGCCCGTATCCATTCTGACGACAATGTCGTAGCCCGTGGTCTTCTTCGCGGTTTTCTCGATCTTGTTGCCGGCAAATGCGCCGCCCACTGCGCCGGCGATGGTCGACAAGTCACGCCCGGTTCCATTGCCGACCTGGTTACCCAGCAAACCGCCCACCAGTCCGCCTGCAATGGCGCCCAATCCCGATCCCTGGCCTTCCGCTTCTACCGCGTTGATGGAAGTGACCACCCCGCAATTGGCGCACACGGTTCTATAGCCGGGGGGCGGTGGTGGTGGCGGATAAGCACCATTCGCGGCCGCCTGCTGTTCGGCGCTGCGCTGTTTTTTCGCGGCGGCACGCTGTTCGGCGAGGCGTTCCTTCTTCGCAGCGGCAATGGCGGCTTCATGTTCGGCTTTTGCCTTGGCATTTTCCTCTGCCTGGGCTGCTGCGGCAGCATCCTGCCTGGCTTTTTCCGCGGCCTGATCGGCAAGGATCTGCTGCTTGGCTTCCGCGACGGCCTTGTCGACTATTGCCTGGGTTTGTGCGGCGCTTTCTTCGGCGCTTGGTTTTTGTGAGCAGCCTGTCATCACGGTGAGGGCCGTCGCGGCCACCAGCATAGCGGCGGTATAGGCAAGCAGTTTTTGCAATTGGGTCTTCAAAGCGGTCTCCTTACGATGGAATAAAAATGTTGAAATATATTTCAGCCGGCCTGTGACAAAACAATGGGACAGTGGTTCAGCTTTCGCGGGTTAATCAACCCTGAGGGACAAGTTAATTCTGATTTCGGCGCATCATACCGCAATCCTGATTATTGTCAGGCAGCTGTCGGCGGATTGGGGGACACGGGCGGGTTGAATCAATAGCCAGACGCAGTCCGCTTTTCCTATACCCGCGCTTTCGGTAAGATAGGGTGTGCCGGTTCAAGCGGCACGGAGAATGAATCCCCGGTGTTTTGAATTTACCGCTATCCTTCCTGCAGAAATTGGCCCCGCGCCGATTCCTGCCGTTTTTCTGGTACACAACGTGAATGCTGTTTTATCTCCGGCTGCCCTGCGCCGCAAGGCGCGCCTTGATTCCCTTGCCGCAATAGAATTTCCGGCCGACCTGCCGGTGGTGCAGAAGCGCGGGGACCTGGCGCGCGCCATTGCCGATAACCAGGTGGTGATCGTGTGCGGCGAAACCGGCTCGGGCAAGACCACGCAGTTGCCCAAGATCTGCCTGATGCTGGGTCGCGGAGTGCTGGGCGTCATTGGCCACACCCAGCCGCGCCGTGTGGCGGCGCGCACCGTCGCATCGCGCATTGCGTTCGAATTGAAGACCGAGCTGGGCGGCGCGGTCGGCTACAAGGTGCGCTTTAACGACAAGGTCTCTGCGGATACCAGCGTGAAGTTGATGACCGACGGAATCCTGCTGGCGGAGATCCACCGCGACCCGCTGCTGAGGAATTACGACACTCTGATCATCGATGAGGCGCACGAGCGCAGCCTGAACATCGACTTTCTGCTCGGCTATCTCAAGCAGCTGTTACCGCGCCGGCCGGACCTCAAGCTGATCATAACCTCCGCGACGCTGGATGCGGACCGCTTTGCGAAACATTTCAATGCGCTGGTGATCGAGGTGTCGGGGCGCAGTTATCCGGTCGAGACTCGCTATCGACCGCTGCAGGTCAGCGAGGAAGGCGAGGCGCAGGATGTGCCGCAGGCGGTGAGCAGCGCGCTGGATGAACTCGCGGCGGGCGGCTTGCGCGGCGACGTGCTGGTATTCCTGCCCGGAGAGCGCGAGATACGCGACACCGCGGAAACCCTGCGCAAGCACCACCCGAAAGGAATCGAGGTGCTGCCGCTGTTCGCGCGGCTGTCGGCGGCGGAACAGGACAGGGTGTTCAAGACCGGCGCAGGGCGGCGCGTGGTGCTGGCGACCAACGTCGCGGAAACCTCGCTGACCGTGCCCAACATCGGTTACGTGATCGACTGCGGCCTGGCGCGGGTGAACCGCTACAGCATCCGGCAGAAGGTTGAACAGCTGCACATCGAGAAGATCTCGCGCGCCGCCGCGAACCAGCGCGCCGGGCGTTGCGGACGGGTGATGAGCGGCGTGTGCGTGCGCCTGTACGACGAGGCGGATTTTTTGCAGCGCATGGAATTCACCGACCCGGAAATTTTTCGCGTGTCCCTGGCGACCGTGATCCTGCGCATGAGCGCGCTTGAACTCGGAGAAATATCAGAATTCCCGTTCATCGAGCCGCCCACCCCGCGCATGATCGCGGACGGCTACCAGTTGCTCGCCGAACTCGGCGCGATTGACGAAGCGCGTCAGCTCACCAAACTGGGTCACGAGCTGGCCAAACTGCCGCTCGACCCGAAGATCGCGCGCCTGCTGCTGGCCGGGCGGCAATACCATTGCCTGACGGAAATATTGATCATCGCCAGCGCGCTGTCGGTGCAGGACCCGCGCGAACGCCCGCTGGACCGGCAGGAAGCCGCGGACGCGGCGCACAAGCGCTTTGCCGACGAGCGTTCGGATTTTCTCGCCTACCCGAAGATATGGGCATGGTTCGAGCAGGCGCTGGCGGATAAAAAGTCCAACCGCCTGCTGGCGGAGGAGTGCCGCAGGAATTTCCTGTCGCCGCTGCGCCTGCGCGAATGGCGCGAGCTGCACCAGCAGCTGCACGGACAGGTTGCGGAAATGGGTATGCACGAAGGCGGTAAATTTTTGTCCGGCCGGTCGGACGGGCAGCCCGCCACCTACGAACAGATCCACAAGGCCCTGTTGTGCGGGCTGCTCGGCAATATCGGCATGAAGAGCATGGAAAGCAACGAGTATCTGGGGGCGCGCGGCATCAAATTTTTTATTGCACCGAATTCGGTGCTGGCAAAAAAAGGCGCGAAGTGGGTGATGGCGGGCGAGCTGATCGAGACGCACCGTCTGTACGCGCGCGGCGTGGCGCGCATCGAGCCGGAGTGGCTGGAGGAGACCGGCGGGCATCTGATCAAGCGGCATTATTACGAGCCGCACTGGGAAAAGAAGGCCGCGCAGGTGGTGGCCTGGGAGCGCAGCACGCTGCATGGGCTCATCATCAACCCGAAGAAGCGCGTGCATTACGGGCCGATGAATGTGGCGGAGTCGCGCGAGGTGTTCATCCGCCAGGCTCTGGTCGGTGGCGAGTTCGAGACGCGCGCGCCGTTTTTCGCGCATAACCGGAAACTGATCGCCGACATCGAAGCGCTGGAACATAAATCGCGCCGCCCCGATGTGCTGGTGGACGATGAACTGATCTTCGCGTTTTACGACAGCCGCATCCCCCGTCAATTCTCCGGGCATGACATCCACAACGGTGCAACCTTCGAGGCGTGGCGCAAGGAGGCGGAGCGCACCGACGCGAAACTGCTCTACCTGAAAAAAGACGATCTGATGCGCCACGAGGCGGCGGGCATCACCACCGACCAGTTCCCGCCGCAGCTGAAGATAGACAACGTCAGCTTCGCGCTGGGCTACAACTTCTCGCCGGGCAGGAACGACGACGGCATCACGCTGACCGTGCCGCTGGCACTGATCAACCAGGTGGTCGCGGCGCGCTGTGAATGGCTGATCCCGGGTCTCCTGGCGGAGAAGGTGGCGCAACTGGTCAAGACACTGCCGCAAAAACTGCGCCGCAATCTGGTGCCGGTGCCGGAATTCGCGGCGGCGTTCTGCCGCGAAGTGCAGCCATCCGGCGCGCCGCTGCTCCAGGCGCTGGCGCGCTACGTCCGCGAGCAGAAACAGATCGACGTGCCCCCGGATGCGTTCCGCCCGGAGCAGTTGCCGCCGCACTTGCTGATGAATTTTCGCGTCGTGGACGAGCATGGCCGGCAGCTCGGCATGTCGCGCAACTTTACCCAGCTTCATGCCGAGCTGGCGCCGCGCGTCGCGCCAGCAATTGTTGCCGCGACGCAGGAAAAAGGTGTAGCCGTTTCAGAGCAACGTTACACCTCATGGAGCTTTGGCGACTTTACTGAAACTTGCGAGGTGAAGCGCGCCGGTCAGAACGTCACACTGTTCAACGCGCTGGTGGACGATGGCGATGCGGTGGTGCTGCGCGCCTTCGATACCCGCGATGCCGCGCAGGCCGCGCATCGCGGCGGCTTGCGCCGCCTGTTCATGCTGCTGCTGAAAGACCAGGTGAAGTATCTGGAAAAGAATCTGCCCGACGCGCAACGGCTGGGCATGCTGTTCATGGCGCCCAATTCCCCGTTTGCCGGCACCAGGCAGGAATTGCAGCAACAGATACTGGCGATGACCTTCGAGCGTTGTTGCCTGGGCGATCCCCTGCCGGCGAACGAAGCGGAATTCACTGCGCGCGGCAAGGAAGCCAAGAACCGTTTGCTGCTGATCGCGCAGGAACTCGCGCGGCTGGTCGGCAACGTGCTGACCGAATATCAGGCGGTGCAAAAAAACCTGCCTCAGCTCAAGGCGCACGCGCAGGCATCGCAAGATGTGCGTGCGCAACTCGAATGGCTGCTGCACAAGCGCTTCATCGCCGACACACCGTATGAGCGCCTGCAGCATGTGCCGCGCTATCTCAAGGCGATCAATTTGCGCATTGAAAAGTTGCGCGCCAATCCGGCGCGAGATGCGCAGTGTATCGCGCAAATGCAGCCGCTGACCCAGGCCTGGCAGCAGCTGCGCCAGGTTCAGCAGGGCGGCAGCGATCCGCGCGCGGAAGAATTCGCCTGGATGTTGCAGGAACTGCGCGTGTCGCTGTTCTCGCAGGAACTCAAAACGCCGGTGATCGTTTCTGTGAAACGGCTGGAGAAAATGCTGGCGGGGATCAGGAATTAGCGAAGTATCTTTGCCATGCCAAATTTGATTGCCGGAAACGGTTGGAGATGAATACTTTGGCAGCCATCATTTTCACCGGCGGTATCCTGACAGTCGGGCCGATATCCGGCCGACTGCCGAAAGAATATGCCCGTCCATCCGCGCGGCGATGCAGATGGCTGACTTGACCTGGAGCGAAGATGGAACATCTGAATTACACATTATTCATGCTGCTCAACGCCGCGCCCAGCGCCCCGGCTGTCGCGGTCGACATCGCCAGGTTTTTGGCGGAAGGTTTGATCTGGCTGGTGCCTGCAGGGCTGACCGTCGGCTGGTTGCGGGGCAGCACGGCTATCCGGCAGGCTCTGATCGCCGCAACGGTTTCAGGATTGGCGGGTTTGCTTGTCAACCAGTTGATCGGTTTGGTCTGGTATCACCCCCGGCCTTTCGAGGCCGGAATCGGCCAGACGCTGATTCTCCATGCCCGTGACAGCTCGTTTCCGAGCGACCATCTGACCTTGATCTGGGCCGTTGCGTTCTGCCTGCTGATGCATGCACAAACCCGGTTTGCGGGATGGGTGCTGGCCCTGCTGGGAATACCGGTTGCCTGGGCACGTATTTATCTGGGTGTGCATTTCCCGCTGGATTTCCTGGGCGCCGCGCTGGTGGCACTGGGCAGCGTCTGGCTGGTCTCCCGGGTAGAACGCAGGCTGGTTGCGGTGCTGATGAATTTGTTGCTGCCTGCTTATC
>DAICZN010000128.1 GCA_027311105.1 Gallionella sp. | reverse complement strand
GGAATCCGACGCAAACTCGCTCTGACCATCCCATGAAAACCATACTGACCCAATGCAGGCGCATCGTCGTCAAGGTAGGCAGCAGCCTGGTGACGAATCAGGGTGCGGGCCTGGATCATGAAGCGCTGGGCAACTGGGCGCGGCAAATCGCCTCACTCAGCGCCAGCGGCCACGAGGTCATACTGGTATCCTCAGGCGCGATTGCGGAAGGCATGCAACGTCTGGGCTGGAAGAAACGCCCCGCTTCGATACATGACCTGCAGGCTGCCGCCGCAGTCGGCCAGATGGGTTTGGTGCAAGCCTATGAAAGCTGCTTCCGCAAGCATGGTTTGCATGCCGCACAGGTGCTGCTGACGCATGCCGACCTTGCCGACCGCGAACGCTATCTAAACGCCCGCGCCACGCTGACCACGCTGCTGTCCCTGCGCGTCATCCCCATCATCAACGAGAACGACACCGTGGTCACGGACGAAATCAAGTTTGGCGACAATGACACGCTGGGCGCGCTGGTCACCAACCTGATCGATGCCGATGTGCTGATCATTCTCACCGACCAGAGCGGTCTTTACACCGCCGACCCGCGCAAAGACTCCGCTGCCACGCTGGTCACTGTAGCCGCCGCAGCCGATCCGCAGCTGGAAAACATGGCGGGCGGCGCGGGCAGCCACATCGGGCGCGGAGGCATGCTGACCAAGGTGCTTGCCGCGAAGCGCGCGGCGCGCAGCGGCGCGCATACCGTCATCGCCTCGGGGCACGAACGCGATGTGCTTTCGCGCCTGCTGCAGGGAGAATCCATAGGCACGCTGCTCACTGCACCCACCCTGACCCTGGCTGCGCGCAAACAGTGGCTGGCCGATCACCTGCAAGTCGCCGGCAAGCTGGTGCTGGATGCCGGTGCAATCAGGGCATTGCGCTCCGAAGGCAAGAGCCTGCTGCCGATCGGGGTCAAGAGTGTGATCGGCGAATTCGAACGCGGCGCGGTGGTTGCCTGTGTGAACGAGGACGGACAAGACATCGCGCGCGGCCTGGCCAACTATAACTCGGCCGAAGCGCGCCTGATCGCGCAGCACCCCAGCAAGGAAATCGAAACCCTGCTCGGCTATGGCGGGGATGCTGAAATCATCCACCGGGATAACCTGGTGCTACTGTAGAAACAGCAGCAAGGGCTTGCCCTTAATACGGCGGACAACCCGCGACAGATGCCGCCGTATCCAGCCAACCTGGCCGCATGCTTGCACAGCCTCACTGAACGGGACATCGCACATGTTCAAATGCAGCATAAGTCGCCACTCCGGCTGGAGCACCGCAGTCCTTGCAGGCGTAATTGCCGGCACTTCGGCCACGCTGGCCCAGGTGCTGCTCTGGCTGGTTTTCACCGATGCATTCCCCGCGATATTGTTCCGCGATGCCAGGCTGACGGCCGCACTGGTACTGGGCAGTTCAGCGTTGCCGCCACCCGCCACATTCGATACCGGCATCATGCTGGCAGCCACCCTGGTCCACTTCGCGCTTTCGGTCGTTTACGCCGCATTGCTTGCGCGACTTACGTCGGGCCTTGAAAATGTCCCGGCATTGCTGGCAGGCGCGGCTTTCGGAATCGTACTTTACTTCATCAATCTATACGGCTTCACGGCGGTCTTTCCCTGGTTCGCGCAGGCGCGCGGCTGGATAACATTGATTGCACATGCGGTATTCGGCGTCACGGTCACGCTGGTCTGCCGGTATCCAGCCGCCAAAAGCACACAGGAGGTTTCTTAGGCCCCCTTTGTATGTAGCCATCATTATCGATACTTCCATAATTCACGGCACCCTTGCCGTCATTGCGAACGAAGTGAAGCAATCCAGCAAGACCAAGATGCATTTTTTAAACCATCTGGATTGCCACGTCGGCTTCGCCTCCTCGCAATGACAGGTGTTTGTGCCATCGCCCGCAGCTGAAGCCTTGTTGCAATGATGAGGCATTCTGGATTCCCCGAATTCGCGGGAATGACGTGCCAGTTTTTTAATTTCTCCTTACCGCATTCCGAAAGATGCGTCACTGTCATCAAATATGGAAACCTCAATAAATGCCAACCGGGCAATCAACCACGGAATATCGTGTTATGCGGATGCCCACGCGCGCCACCTTGCCCAGTGCACCGGGTTTCTCAATGGCTATGCTAACCCGCCGACAGGCAAATTCACTGATCAGCTTTTGCGCAATGTGTTCCGCCAATGCCTCAAGAAGCTGGTAACGGCATTCTGCCACCCAGGCGCGCAGGCGACTTTCCATCTCCCCGCGATTGAGCGCAAAGCGTTGTGCTGCTTCAAGCCAGAAATCAAAGATAAGCGGCCTTGCGGCCACCCGCTCCCATTCATACACACCGATTACGGTTTCAAGGGTCAGGCTGCGCAGTACCATCCGCCTCGACATGTCATGGACAGGCTTAGGCAAACTATACTGCCGCGCTGCCGCGCAGTTGCCGGGCGACTGCCACCATGTTGTGCAATGCCGCATCCACTTCCGGCCAACCGCGTGTCTTGAGTCCGCAGTCCGGGTTGATCCACAGGCGGCTTGCAGGAATCACCGCCAAGGCCTTGCGCATCAGGCGCAACATCTCGTCGGTGCCCGGCACGCGCGGCGAATGGATGTCGTACACGCCGGGGCCGATGTCGTTCGGGTAAGAAAACTCGCTGAAGGCCTCCAGCAGCTCCATATCCGAACGCGATGTCTCTATCGTGATCACATCCGCGTCCATCGCAGCAATTGCCGGCAGAATGTCGTTGAATTCCGAGTAGCACATGTGCGTGTGTATCTGTGTCCGGTCTTTGACGCCGGATGAACACACCCGGAACGCGCGTACCGACCAGTCCAGGTAGAACGGCCAGTCGGACTTTTTCAGGGGCAGGCCTTCGCGCATCGCCGCTTCATCGATCTGGATGATGGCGATACCCGCCTGTTCCAGATCTTGCACCTCGTCGCGGATCGCCAGCGCGATTTGCAATGCCGTATCCGCCCGCGGAATATCATTGCGCACGAATGACCACTGCAAAATCGTGATCGGACCGGTGAGCATCCCCTTCATCGGCTTGCCGGTAAGGCTTTGCGCGTACTGTGCCCATTCCACCGTCATCGGACGCGGGCGTGATATGTCGCCGTATATGATCGGCGGCTTCACGCAGCGCGAGCCGTAACTTTGCACCCAGCCGTATTCGGTAAAGGCAAAACCCTCCAGTTGCTCGCCGAAGTATTCGACCATATCGTTGCGCTCCGCCTCGCCGTGCACCAGTACATCCAGCCCCAGCGCTTCCTGCTTGCGCACGACGCGCTTGATCTCGGCGCGCATTTCCGCCTGATATTCCGCCGCGCTGATACGGCCCTGCTTGTAATCTGCACGCGTGGCACGGATATCGGCAGTTTGCGGGAATGAGCCTATGGTGGTTGTGGGGAACGCGGGCAGGTTAAAGCGCGCCTGCTGCGTGGCGATACGCTCGGCAAACGGTGACTGGCGCTGCGCATCCTCCGGTGTCAGCGCGGCCATGCGCTTGCGGACTGCTGGATCATAAACCCTGGGGGAGTACACGCGGCTTTCCAGCGCGGCATTGGCTTGTGAGAGTTGCGGGGCAATGGCTTCCCTGCCCTGTGTCGTGCCGCGTGCCAGTGTGGCAACCTCCGCGAGTTTTTGCGTGGCGAAGGCCATCCATGTTTTCAACGTCCTGCTTTCCGGTGTCTGGTCGAGCCTGGTTTCCTGCGCCAGGTCCACCGGCACGTGCAACAGCGAACAACTGGGGGCGACCCACAAACGCTCCCCCAATGTTTCTCGCAACGTGTTCAGTTTCTGCAAGGCGGCTGCAATATTGCAGCGCCAGATATTGCGCCCGTCGACGATGCCTGCCGACAGGATTTTGTCTTCCGGAAAATTGTGCAGGAAACTTTCCGCCTGATGCGGGGCTCGCACCAGATCGATATGCAAACCCGCAACTGGCAGTGTTTTAAGGAGCTCGGCATGTTGTTCCACGCTGTCGAAATAGGTGGCGAGCAGGATCTTCGGTACGGCTTGCGACTGAATTGGCGCCAGCGCCGCGTAAGTCGGCGCGATCGCATCCACCCATTCCTGCGGCAAATCCAGCACCAGTGCCGGTTCGTCGATTTGCACCCACTCCACTCCCTGCGCTTTGAGGCGTGCCAGAATTTGCTGATACACCGGTATCAGTCCGGGTAGCAGGTTCAGTCGATTTAAACCGGCGTCTTTCTCCTTGCCCAGATACAGGTAAGTCAATGGTCCGATCAGCACCGGCTTGGCATTGATACCCTGCGCCTGCGCCTCGGCAACTTCCTCAAAGAGCCATTCGTTGCCCAGCTTGAATTCCATGCCAGTCTGGAATTCCGGCACCAGATAGTGGTAGTTGGTATCGAACCACTTGGTCATTTCCATCGCGAAATTGCTTTTGTCGCCGCGCGCCAGGGTAAAGTATTGCGCCAGGCTCAGTGCACCGCATCCCGATTTGTCAGCGGTGAAACCAAAGCGCCCGGGCGCGGCCCCCAGCAGGGTAGTCATGTTGAGCATCTGGTCGTAGTAGGCAAAATCGCCCACCGGGACCAGTTGTATGCCTGCCTGCTGCTGCAACCGCCAGTTTTGCGCGCGCAAGCCCTTGCCGATATCGCGCAGGCCAACTTCATTCAGTTCGCCTTTCCAGTAGGCTTCAACCGCCTTTTTAAGTTCGCGTTGCGCGCCTATGCGCGGGAATCCCAAATTGTGTGCAATCGTCATTGTCTATCCTCTGCTAAAAAAGGTGGCTACTGCTTGAACGACTGGCATGATGGACAAAACACGATTATTATTCAAAGTCATTATTTTAACGTTACCCATTAAAAAAATTCATCATGACATCCATACTCGAAGTTCGTCACCTGCACACCATTCTGGCATTGGTGGACTGCGGCACGCTCTCGCGTGTCGCGGCGCGCGTGCACCTGACCCAATCCGCCATTTCGCACCAGATCAAACAGCTGGAGGATTATTACGGGACCCCTTTATTTGAACGAAAAACCCAACCGTTGCGCCTGACCCAGGCGGGGCAACGCCTGCATGTGCTGGCGCAAAGCACCGTGGCATTGGTGAATGAGGCGGAACGTGATATCGCCCGGATCATCCAGGGACGGGCAGGAAAGTTGCGCATTGCGGTGGAATGCCACACCTGCTTTGAGTGGTTGATGCCCGCGATGGACGAATTCCGGAATAACTGGCCGGAAGTCGAACTGGATCTGGTGTCGGGTTTCCATGCTGATCCGCTGGCCCTGCTGCATGCGGATCGCGCCGACCTGGTCATCGTGTCCGAATACAAAAAATCGGACGGGCTGACTTATCACCCGTTGTTCGGCTTTGAGATTATCGGGCTGGTGTCGTGTTTGCACCCCTTTGCGGAAAAAGATCACCTCACGCCGCGTGATTTCGCCAATGAAACCCTGGTGACTTACCCGGTGTGCGACGACATGCTCGACATAATTCGTTTTTTGCGCCCGCGCGGCATCGAACCCAAACGCCGTACCGCCGAATTGAC
>DAICZN010000127.1 GCA_027311105.1 Gallionella sp. | reverse complement strand
GCCGCTGCCGGCTGTCAGGACCTGGCCGAGTATGACTTCGGATATCTGTTCGGGCCTGACGCCGGTTTCGGCGAGCAGCGCCCGGATCACCGCGGCGCCGAGTTCCGGCGCGGACAGTTTGGCGAGCGAGCCGCCGAATTTTCCGATGGCGGTGCGTTTTGCCGCAACAATTACTGCCTGAGTCATGTGTTTTCTCCTTCAGAGGCGAGTGCTGTGCGCACGCTATTCACCGGGCCGGGACGCGGAGCGCCCATACGACGGCGCCCCATTTTTACAGTTATCCGGAAAGTGATTTATGTCGAGCGGGTTTTGCGGTCGCAGAGCACAAGGTTGCGCAATTTACGCTTCAGTCACCCCGTCATTATGACAGCCGCTACCGCAGACTTTATTCATCGCGATAACGGCTGTCGCGCTTCAGGGCATAACCGCCGGGACATAAGGCATGGTCATCGAGAGCAGCCACAACATGAAAATCGTGACCGGGGCCAGGAATATCAGTTGCAACATCGTGTAGCCGGCCAGCTCGCGCGCTTTCACGCCGACCAGACCCATCAACGGCAGCATCCAGAAAGGATTGATCAGGTTGGGCAAAGCTTCAGCCGCGTTATAGCACTGCACGACCCAGGCGAGATTGACCTTGAGCTCGGTTGCCGCCTGCAGCAGATAAGGCGCTTCAACCACCCATTTGCCGCCGCCCGAGGGCAGGAACAAGCCCAGGATCGCCGAATACACACCCACGATCGCGGGCAGGGTGTTTTGCGTCGAGATCGAGACGAAGAATTTCGCCAGAACCTCATTGATGCCTGAGCCCATCAGAATCCCGAAAATGCCGGCATAGAGCGGAAACTGGATCAGCACACCGCCGGTCATCGGCACCGATTTGGCAACCGCGCGCAGGAAGGCGCGGGGCCGCCAGTGCAGCAACAGCCCGGCGATGATGAACATGAAGTTGTAGGTGTTCAGATCCAGCGCGGCCAACCCGCCCTTGGTGGCAAACACATCCACCAGGTAAATCACGCCCAGCGCAACCAGTACCAGCGTCAGCAGGGGGCTGAATTCCAGGCGTTCACCGGGCGTCTGGGCGACACCGATATCATCCGCCTCAGCTTGTTTGTTTCCCGCAGAAGCGAAGGTTTTCGCCAAATGTGCAGACGGGGCGGAGGAATAGCAAATCCATGTGGAGATCACCATCGGCGTCAGGATCATCACCAGGTTTTGCCAGGTGAACAAGGTCTGCTCCAGCGTGATGACCCCGCTGATCTTGAGCAATGCCGGCGGAACTGAACCCTTCGTGGCCATCATCAGGGCGGCCGAAGACGACAGGCCCAGCGCCCAGACCGTGCCCAGACCGAGAAAGCCGGCTGCGCTGATCGCCCGGTAATCCACCCCCTCCATGCGTTTGCAGATCTCGCGCATCAGAATCCCGGCAAAAATCATGCTGAAACCCCAGCTCAGCAGGGAGGTCAGCATCGCCATGAAACCGACATAGGCAACCGCACCCCTGGGGGTTTTCGGGAACTTGGCCAGCACGACGATCAGTTTTTGCACCGGTTTCGATATCGCCACCACATAGCCACCGATCACGACGAAGGCCATTTGCATCGTGAACGGAATCAGGTTCCAGAAGGACTTGCCAAAATCAACGGAGACCTGGGAGGGTGTCCTGCCCATGGCCAGTGCGCCGATGCTGACGATAAGCACCGCAAGGGCGGCAAAGACAAACGCGTCGGGAAACCACTTCTCGCTCCAGTCTGCAAAACGAATGCCCAGCCGGGCAATTGCCCCCTCCCTGTCCTGCCCGGCGGATGCCTGTGAACTTTTTGGATTCATTTTTATTCTCCTCCCTTCACTAAGATAAGACTCACCGGCCTGCATGCCGGATGAACGATGAAATCAGCTCCGGTCAGTTTACGGATTTCCACGAGATGGCTGCCGGAAGCCGCTTTGCTCCGGGTCAATGCCATTGATAGAGCAGCCGCTCTCGGGTTTGGTGGCAATGGCATGGCCGGGGTGCCGCCATATTACTGGTGAATGGCGGCATCGGGTAATGTTCTTGAACAACGGGAATCCGGCTCCCGGTTGCCTATCTTGCAGTTATCCTTTTGCGAAGGGTAGTCTGTGCCCACGCCCTGCCCCCGGGCACACCTCAAAACTACGGCAAATTCACTATCGGCTTGAACCCCAGTTTGCTTTCCATGCTGTCCGCGCTGCTGCGCGCTTCGGTTTGGCTGGCATACGGCCCGATATGCACGCGCACCAACCCGTCTTTGCTGGTCAGTTTGAATTGCTTGCCCAAGCTACCCAGCCTGGAGCGCATTTTTGCCAGATAGGCTACTGCCGCATCCTGTGTCTTGAATGCGCCCAGCTGCAGGTACACATTGGTGTCGCTGCTTTTCGATGCTGTTGCAACCGGGGGCGCAGCCGGGTCGGGATCTGCTGTTGCCGCGTTCGCGATGGCCGGAACGGCAGAGGCAGAGGCAGAGGCAGCAACAGCAGATGCGGCGGCAGCAGAGGAAGAAACGGCGGGTGCGGAAATAACCGCCGAGGCCGCGGCGGCAGGAAATGCGGCAGCGGCGGTTGCGCTGCTTTCGTTATTCAGCGGCCTGGACTGCACAGTGCCGGCGGTTATGGTGTTGATGATTGAGTTGGGCGGGATGCTCTCCACTTCGACTTCGGCGCTGCCATTGTTGATGATGCCGAGTTTGTGGGCGGCGGTGTAGGAAAGGTCGATGATGCGGTCCTCGATGAACGGGCCCCTGTCGTTGATACGCACGATCACGGATTTCTGGTTGGAGAGATTCGTCACGCGCGCATAACTCGGTATCGGCAAAGTGGGGTGGGCGGCGGACATGCCGTACATGTCGTAGATTTCGCCGCTGGAAGTGCGCTCGCCATTGAATTTTTTGCCGTACCACGATGCGATGCCGCGCTGTTTGAAAGTTCCGGTCATCGTCAGCGGAACGTAAGTCTTGCCCAGCGCGACATAAGGACGATTGGCATAGCGGTGCAGCGGTTCGCTTTTGGGCACGGCATCGGGTATTGCATCGATATTGGCCGGAATATTTGCTCCCGGCCCGTCCCCCTCGAGGTAAGCGCCGCCGGGTCTGGCTGCCGGTGGTGATGTCGGCGCTTCCGCCTTGCGCTGCGGCGCTGTTCCGCAGGCCGCGAGCAGCAGTGTTGTTGCGACCAGAATGACGACTTTGTTGCTCATGCAATCTCCTGTTAAGCGGCGGCCCGGGCCACCGTTTTTTGGTGACTTGGCCGAATGGCTATTAAAGTTTTTCGGGGCCGGCCCGGCGGGCCGGCTTGTTGTGTTGTCAGGTTCGAACCAGTTTTTTATGCGTCTCTATGCTCATCAGCATACCGAAGCCCAGCAACAGCGTGAGCATTGAGGTGCCGCCGTAGCTGATCAGCGGCAGCGGCACGCCGACCACCGGCAGGATGCCGCTGACCATGCCTATGTTGACGAATGCGTAGGTGGCGAATGTCAGCGTGATGGAGCCGGCCATCAGGCGCGTAAAGTATGTGGATGCATGCGAGGTGATAATGAATCCGCGCCAGACGACGAAAGAATACAGCGCCAGCAGGATCAGGTTGCCGAGCAGGCCAAACTCTTCCGAGTAGACAGCAAAAATGAAATCGGTGGTGCGCTCCGGCAGGAAATCGAGATGCGCCTGGGTGCCGTTCAAATATCCCTTGCCGAGGAGGCCGCCGGAGCCGACGGCTATGGTCGCCTGGATGGTATGGTAGCCGTTGCCCAGCGCGTCCTGCGTGGGGTCGAACAGCATCATGATGCGATGGCGCTGGTATTCGTGCATCATGGACCAAAGCACCGGGGCGCTGGCAATACCCGCAACGAACAAGCCGCCTATCACGCGCCAGCTCAGGCCGGCCAGAAACAGCACGTAAAATCCGCTGGCGGTGATCAGCAGCGATGTTCCCAGATCCGGCTGGCGTGCTATCAATGCGATTGGCATCAGCATCAGGAGCGCGGCAATGAAGTAGTTTTTCAGTGTCAGTGTGGCTTCGTGTTTTTCAAAGTACCAGGCCATCAACAGCGGTACGCCTATCTTCATCAATTCGGAAGGCTGTATCGTCATCACGCCAAGATTCAGCCAGCGCCTTGCGCCGTGGCTGATCTCCCCGAACAGGGCCACGCCGATCAGCAATACCATGCCCAATGCGTAGATCGGCACGGCGGTGCGCATCAGATAATGCAGCGGCAGATTGGCAACCAGCCACATGCAGGCGAGAGCCACCACGATATTGCGCAGCTGGCCCAGCGGACGGTCAAAGCTTGCGTTATCCGCGCTGTACAGTATCAGCAGGCTGGTCACCAACAGCAGGCCGATACCCAGCAGGAGCTGCCGGTCCAGGTGGGCAATGAAGCGCATCCAAAGTTGCCGTTTAGTCATGAACGCCGGACTCCCGCACATCTGCTTTGGTTAAAGGCTTGGGCACCTTGCCGAGGAGGTAATAGTCCATCACCTTGCGCGCGATGGGTGCCGCCGTGGTGCCCCCGTGACCGCCATTTTCCACCAGCACCGCGAGCGCAATCTGGGGATTTTCGGCGGGGGCGTAGGCGATGAACCAGGCGTGGTCGCGCAGCCGTTCGCCGACATCTTTTGCATCATATTTCTCGCCCTGTTTCATCGCGATCACCTGTGCCGTGCCGGTCTTGCCCGCGATGTGATAGGGCGCCCCCAGGGAAGCGTATACGGCGGTGCCGCCGGGTTGTGTTACAGCGATCATTGCGCGCCTGACCAGGTCGAGTTGTGAAGCGGGAATATCGAGGTCGTACAGGGGGTCTTTGGCGATGAAACGAGCTTCATTGCTGCGTGAGCTGCGTACCTCCTTCACCAGATGGGGCCTGTAAGCCACACCATTGTTGGCCAATGTGGCAGTTGCGAAAGCCAATTGCAGCGGCGTGACCAGCGTGTAACCCTGCCCTATGCCCACCGATACCGTGTCGCCGGGGTACCATATCTGCTGGTATCGCTTCATCTTCCATTCCTGGGATGGCAACAGTCCTGAAGTTTCGCCTTCCAGGTCGATGCCGGTTTTCTGGCCAAAGCCGAAGCGGGTCAAAAAATTGAAGATATTGTCTATTCCCAACTCGGTTGCCAATCCATAAAAATAGGTGTCGCAAGACATCTGAATGGCCTTGAACATGTTCACCAGGCCGTGGCCGCCCGCTTTCCAGTCGCGATACTGGCGACTGCTGCCCGGCAAATAGTACACCCCGGTATCGGTGATGGTTTGCTCGGGTGAGCGAGTGTGATAATTCAATCCGGCGAGTGCCATGAACGGCTTGATGGTCGAGCCCGGCGGATATTGTCCGCGCAGCGCGCGATTGTTCAACGGCACATCGGGTGAGTTGTTCAGCTCATCCCAGCTTTGCGGATCTATGCCGTCGATGAACGGATTGGGGTCGTATCCGGGTTTGCTGACGAAGGCCAGCACCTCGCCATTGTTCGGGTCTATCGCGACCAGCGCGCCGCGAAAATCGCCGAATGATTGCTCGGCGATCTCCTGCAATTTCGCATCGATACTCAATACCAGCGTGTTGCCGGAAACGGGCGGGGTGAGCGAAAGCATGCGTACCGCACGCCCGTTCGCATCCACCTCGACCTGCTCTATTCCCGTGGTGCCATGCAAGTCGGCTTCGTAGCTTTGCTCCAGGCCGGTCTTGCCTATGTAATCCGAGCCGCGGTAATTGGCCGACAAATCGCTTTCTTCAAGCTGGTTTACTTCGGTGTCGTTGATGCGCCCGATATAGCCGATCAGATGCGAGGTTTTTTCGCCGAGCGGGTAATCGCGAAACAACCTGGCCTTGATTTCGACTCCCGGAAAGCGATATTGCTGTGCGGCAAAACGGGCGACTTCTTCGTCGCTCAGGCGGTTGCGTATCACCAGGGTTTCGAAGTTGTGACTTTCGGCAAGCAGTTTCTTGAAGCGCCTGCGATCCTTGTTGGTGATCGTCACCAGCCTGGAAAGGTCGTTAATCGTGGCTTCCATGTCGGTTACTTTATTCTGGTTTATTTCCAGAGTGTAGCCCGAATAGTTGCGCGCCAGCACCAGGCCGTTGCGGTCGAGTATCAGGCCGCGGTTGGGAACAATGGGGACGACGGCGATGCGGTTGCTTTCCGCCAGGGTCTGGTAATAATTGTGGCGCAGCAGCTGCAGATAAAAGAAGCGCACCAGCAGGATGGCGAGCAATGCCAGGACGAAGCCGATGCTGACGATTAACCGCAATTGAAAGTGATATATCTCGCGCTGGTGATTCTTGAACTCGACATACTTCTTCATGAGCGGCTTTCACGCTCCGCACGTCTTTGCTGCATCGCCCGAAGCATGAGGTTGAGCGGAGCCCACAGCAAGGTTGAAGTCAGGCTGCCGAGAAAATAGGCCCACACCACGTAGCCGTTAATCTGCCACTGCGCCAGCGTATAAATCGCATAGGTCAGCACAAAGATGCCCAATACCTGGATGGTTTGCTGGCGCAAGTCGAACATCTGCAGGCGCCGGTGCAGCGCCAGGCCGCCGAAAGCGAGCAATGTGTACGCCAAAGCATGCTGCCCGAACAGGCTGGCATCCGACACGTCGGCGAGTATGCCCATTACCCAGGAAATCCCGATGCCTACGCGCCAGGGCTTGTTCATGCACCAGTACAGCAATACTACCGCCACGAAATCCGGGCGCAGCATCAGCCAAACACCCTCCCATGGCAACCAGTTCATGAACAGCGCGGCGAGCAAACTCGTCAAAATAAAAATGTTGCTGACCGGGCGCTGGATTTCAGGTTTGGACCGTGTGTTGGCATATGACATCAGTCGTTTCTCCTGGGCCTTGCATGCTTGCCGGCATCAGATGCGGGGGATTCCTCCGGGCGTTCCGGCAATTTTGGCATGCTGGACAAAATCAGCAACTGGCGGTGATTGTCCACCCCCGCGACAGGCAGGCAGGTAACACGCGCAAATGGATAGACGGGGTCGCGTTCGATCTTTGTCACCTTTGCGACTGGGATGCCCGGCGGGTATACCCCGTCTATGCCCGAGGTGACCAGCACATCATCGTTCTGGATATCGGCACTGACCGGCATATAGCGCAGCGACAACTGGCTGGTGTCACCCGAGCCGAACAGGATGGTGCGCAGTCCATTGCGCACCACCTGCACCGGCACGGCGTGATCCTTTTCGGTGATCAGGGTGACTTCGGAAAGCCAGGGATAAACACGGGTGATTTGCCCGACTATGCCGGCGTCATCCATCACCACCTGCCCGAGCTGTACATCGGCCTGGGAACCCTTGCCGATGAGCACCTTGCGCTTGAACACGTTGCGCTCGGCGTAGACGATTTCGGCTAATTTGGTGGAGAATTCATGCCGTATCGGCAGTTCGTCCAGCTTGCGAAATTGCTGATTTTCAGATTGCAGGGCCTGCAATTGCAACAATTGCGCGGCATCGTTCTGATGCTGCCGGCGCAACTCGGCATTTTCCGCCAGCAGACTTTGATGCGCGTTTTGCGTGATGAAAAAATCATCCGCCTGCTGCCATAAAATACCGGGTATTGTTGCCATGCGCTGTATCGGCGAAATCAGTACCGAAACAGCACTGCGCGCGGATTCCAGGTAACGATAGCGCGCATCTATGAACATCAGTAACAGCGACAACACCGCAAAGAATACCAAACGCACCGCCGGACTCGGGCCGCGATTGAAGAATCTGAAGGATTGCGTGCCGTCTATCAACGCCGTTCCATCGGGATGCCTGGGATGATTATGGGTGGGCTGTAGTTATTCGGTGGTGAAAA
Organism: Gallionella sp.; assembly: GCA_027311105.1. Taxonomy (GTDB): domain Bacteria; phylum Pseudomonadota; class Gammaproteobacteria; order Burkholderiales; family Gallionellaceae; genus Gallionella. The sequence continues at coordinate 4,686 of DAICZN010000127.1, read as the reverse complement.
TGCTGGTCGACGTGTCCATGTGTTCGAGAGCCATGCCGGAGCCGCGCACCACGCAGGTCAGCGGATCGTCGGCAATCAGCACCGGCAAACCTGTTTCCTCCATCAGCAGCCGGTCCAGATCGCGCAACAGCGCGCCGCCACCGGTCAGCACCATGCCCTTGTTGGCAATGTCCGCGCCGAGTTCCGGCGGGGTCTGTTCCAGCGCGGTCTTCACCGCGCTGACGATGTTGTTGAGCGGGTCGGTCATGGCTTCGAGCACTTCATTGCTGGAAATCGTGAAGCTGCGCGGCACGCCTTCGGCCAGGTTGCGCCCGGTCACTTCCATCTCGCGCACTTCACTGCCAGGGAAGGCGGAACCGATGGTCTTCTTGATTTCCTCTGCGGTGGTTTCGCCGATCAGCATGCCGTAATTGCGGCGGATGTAATTGATGATAGCCTCGTCGAACTTGTCGCCGCCGACGCGCACCGAGCCTGAATACACGGGCCCGCCCAGGGAGATTACCCCGACTTCCGTGGTGCCGCCGCCGATGTCCACCACCATGGAACCGGTCGCCTCTTCAACCGGCAAGCCGGCGCCGATAGCCGCGGCCATCGGTTCTTCGATCAACTCCACGCGGCGCGCACCCGCTCCAACCGCCGATTCGCGAATCGCGCGCCGTTCCACCTGGGTGGAACCGCACGGCACGCAGATCACGATGCGCGGACTGGGACTGAAAATGCCCGCCTTGTAAACCTTGCGGATGAAGTGCTTGAGCATCAGCTCGGTAACGGTGAAGTCGGCGATCACGCCGTCCTTCATCGGGCGGATCACGGTGATGCTGCCGGGCGTGCGCCCCATCATCTGCTTTGCGGCGATCCCGACCTGCTGCACCACCTTTTTGCCGTTCGGCCCGCCCTCCTGGCGTATCGCCACTACCGAGGGTTCGTTGAGCACGATCCCCTGGCCGCGCACCCAGACCAGGGTGTTCGCGGTACCAAGGTCGATTGCCAGATCATTGGAAAAATAGCCTTTAAAAAGTCCAAACATGTCATGTCCTAATAGTCAAAGAGGTGCGCCTATATCAGGGCGTTGAAAAACTACTGTTGGAACGATTAGCCATCTGACTAGGCTGCCAAAACAAGAAACGACAGCCAAGTCATTGGTTATGCGCTCGGTATAACTGCGTTGCTCAAGGGCTCAAAATGCTCATTTACTATTTGTAAACTCCGCTTTTTCGTCCTTTCGCGCCTTGTTCTTCCGTCGCTCGCAACGTTTTTCAACACCCTGAAAAACTCTTGTATGATACCCTATTAGCCTTATTTGAATAAAGCTTTTGCTATGTCCCTGACCAATGCAGATGTCCGTAAAGTCGCCCGTTTGGCAAGATTGGCGATGAGTGAAACCGAAATCGAATCCGCCCGCACCCAGTTGACCGGTATTTTTGACCTGATCGCGGAAATGCAGGCCGTGGATACCACGGGTATCACGCCGATGTCCCATGCCCAGGATCTGTCCCAGCGGCTGCGCGAGGATGTCGTCACGGAAGCCGACCAGCGCGGTCTGTTCCAGTCCCTTGCTCCGCAATACAAAGGCTCGCCCCAGGTCGAAGCAGGGCTGTATCTCGTTCCGCAAGTCATCGAGTAGTGCCAGCCATGATTGATTCCAGTCTGCGGCAACTCGGCAGCGCGCTGCGCGCCGGAAAAATCAGCAGCGTTGAGTTGACGCAGCTTTACCTCGACCGCATCGCCGCGCTCAATCCCGGGTTGAATGCCTATATCACGACCAATGCCGAAACCAGCCTGGCGCAGGCGCGTGCGGCGGATGCAATGCTGGCCCGCGGCAAGGCACAGCCGCTCACCGGCATCCCGATCGCCCAGAAGGACATCTTCTGCGCCAAGGGCTGGCGCACCACTTGCGGCTCGAAGATGCTGGAAAATTTCATCGCGCCCTATGATGCGCACGTGATAGCGCAATTCAATGACGCCGGCGCGGTGAACCTGGGCAAGACCAACATGGACGAATTCGCAATGGGGTCGAGCAACGAGACTTCGCATTTCGGCGCGGTGAAGAATCCCTGGGATAAAAACGCCGTGCCCGGGGGCAGTTCGGGCGGCGCGGCCTGCGCGGTGGCGGCGCGGCTGTGCGCGGCGGCTACAGGCACCGACACCGGCGGCTCGATCCGCCAACCGGCCTCGCTGTGCGGCATCTCGGGCATCAAGCCGACCTATGGCACGGTGTCGCGCTACGGCATGATCGCCTTCGCCTCCAGCCTGGACCAGGCCGGACCGATGGCGCGCAGCGCGGAGGACCTGGCATTGATGCTGAATGTGATGACCGGCTTTGACGCGCGCGATTCCACTTCGTTGCAACGCGACAAGGAAGATTACGCGCGGGACCTGAACAAACCGCTCGCCGGCCTGCGCATCGGCCTGCCCGGGGAATTCTTTGCCGAAGGACTGAGCAGTGACGTAGCGCAGGCAGTGGAAACGGCGATCACCGAATACAGGAAGCTCGGCGCTATCGTGGTCGATATCAGCTTGCCCAACACCCGGCTTTCAATTCCGGTGTATTACGTGCTGGCCCCGGCGGAAGCCTCCAGCAACCTGTCGCGCTACGACGGCGTGCGCTACGGTTACCGCGCGCAGGAATATGGCGACCTGACCGAAATGTACGAAAAGAGCCGCGCGCAGGGCTTCGGCGCGGAAGTGAAACGCCGCATCATGATAGGCGCCTATGTATTGAGCCACGGCTACTACGACGCGTATTACCTGCAGGCGCAAAAGATCCGCCGCCTGATCGCGCAGGATTTTGATGATGCGTTCAAGCTATGCGATGTGATCATGGGGCCGACCAGTCCGGGTACCGCATTCAATCTGGGCGAGAAGGGCGACGACCCGGTGCAGATGTATCTGTCCGACATCTACACCATTGCGGTCAATCTGGCCGGTCTGCCCGGCATGTCGATTCCCGCCGGCTTCGGCAGCAATGGCCGCCCGGTCGGGCTGCAGATCATCGGCAACTATTTCGCCGAGGCACAGATGCTGAATGCCGCACATCAATATCAACTCGCAACTGACTGGCATACGAGGCAGCCGAATGGGATTTGAAAAACAATTAGCCACAGAGAACACAGAGAGTGCGCATGAGGGTTTTCTCTGTGTGCTCTGTGGTCTCTGTGGCTAATAGGGGTTAGAACCATGCAATGGGAAATCGTCATCGGGCTGGAAGTGCATACCCAGCTCTCGACCAGCAGCAAAATATTTTCGGGCGCTTCCACCACCTATGGCGCCGAACCGAACACCCAGGCCGACGCTGTGAGCATCGCGCTGCCCGGCGTGCTGCCGGTGCTGAACAAGGGCGCGGTGGAGCGCGCGATCAAGTTCGGACTGGCGGTCGGCGCGCACATCGCGCCGCGCTCGGTGTTTGCGCGCAAGAATTATTTCTATCCCGACCTGCCCAAGGGCTACCAGATCAGCCAGTTCGACCAGCCGGTGGTGGTGCAGGGCGCGCTGACTGTAATGGTCGAGCCGCTGTCCGGAAATGCCAAGCCCTATGAGAAAGTGGTGCGCATCACCCGCGCCCATCTGGAAGAAGATGCGGGAAAGTCGGTGCACGGCGAGTCCCGGGGGTTGACCGGCATCGACCTGAACCGCGCCGGAACGCCTCTGCTGGAAATCGTTTCCGAACCTGACATGAGCTCCGCCGCCGAGGCGGTGGCGTATGCCAAGACGCTGCACTCGCTGGTGCGCTGGATAGGCATCTGCGACGGCAACATGCAGGAAGGCTCGTTCCGCTGCGACGTCAACGTGTCGGTGCGCCGCCCCGGCGAACCACTCGGCACACGCCGCGAGATCAAGAATTTGAACTCGTTCAAATTCATGCAGCAGGCCATAGACTACGAGGTGCAGTGGCAGATCGACACGCTGGAGAGCGGCGGCAAGATCCAGCAGGCCACGATATTGTTCAATCCCGATACCGGCGAGACGCGCGCGATGCGCAGCAAGGAAGACGCCCACGATTACCGTTACTTCCCCGACCCCGACCTTTTGCCGCTGGACATCAGCGAAGCATGGAAAGATGAAATTCGCGCAACGATGCCAGAGTTGCCTGAGACAAAACGTGTGCGTTATATGAAAGACTTCGGGCTGTCGTCGTATGACGCCGGCATCCTGACATCGTCGCGCGAACTGGCGGATTTCTTCGAAGGCGCGGTTAATTCATTATTTTCACAAGTTCGCAGTGCCATTAATATTGGTGCTGCTCCTTCTGCTGAGCCATACGCAGCAAAGCTTTGCGCCAACTGGATTATCGGTGAAGTGAGCGCGCAGTTGAACCGCGATGGTTTGGGTATCGCGCAATGCCCAGTCAGCGCGCAGCAACTGGGCGACATCATCCTGCGCATGGTCGACGGAACCATCTTGAATTCCGGCGCAAAGGAAGTGTTCCGCACGATGTGGGAAGAACAAATAACTTGGTCAGCACTCGGCGGGAAACAAGCTAGAACGGCTGATGAAATTATCGAAGCCAATGGACTGAAGCAGGTTTCTGACTCCGGCGCGATCGAAAAGATCGTCGACGAGATCATTGCCGCGAACCCGGCCCAGGTGGCCGAGTACCGCAGCGGCAAGGAAAAGGTGTTCGGCTTTTTTGTCGGCCTGGCGATGAAGGCCAGCAAGGGCAAGGCCAATCCGGCGCAGCTGAACGAT